>JAGCUZ010000070.1 GCA_017962615.1 Bacteroidales bacterium
CGACGACAAGGTGCACGTCTTTGTGTACAACGCCACCGAGGGCCTTGGGCTGCTGCTTGCCACCGCCGAGCGTCGCGCCCGCCGCGTAACGGCCTTGCTGCCCGACGGTTGGGCCGCAGAGGAGCTGCACGTGTACGGCTTCGTCGAGAATCGCGACGATCACTGCTCCAAGAGCACATATATCCCCATCGGCAACAGCGCTGAAGAACCTGTGGAAGAGCCTGTTGCCACCAACGTTACGGTATCTGCCCCCACTTCAACCAAGTCGGCAAGGACAGCCCCATCGAAGGCCAAAGCCTCCAAGCCGCCCAAGCGACGAAAGGCTAAGCGGTAGCGTGCTGTAAGGTTTCTGTGCGAGGCTACATGTCAGCGAGTGACAGGGCACGGTAATCCACCTGCCAGCGGCGGTGCTTGGCTACAATGTCGCGGGATTTCTCGCGGAGTGTGTCGAGGTTTATGCGTTGGGCCTGCCGTTTGCATTCGGCCAGGACAATCTGCTTGTCGGCCTCGTTGACGGCAACGAGGTCTATCTCGTCGGCGTCGCGATGCCAGTAGTTGCTGACGACGTTGTAGAGTCCTGTTTCGGCGTATTGTTGGCGGAAATATCGTTCGAGTATCAGCCCCGAGAACGTGTTGTAGTCGGACTGCACCTTGGCCCGCACATAGTCCATATTGTCTATCTCGACGGCGCTGCGGTATTTGTAGACGAAGCGGAACCAGAATGTTAGGAAGTTGTCGATAATGCAGTACCGTACATCCCTTGCACCCTCGTGCTGCTGCCAGGGACGCTGGCGGGCCACGAGACCGTAGGTCTTCTCGAGTTTGTCGAGGTAGCCGCCGGGCTCGATGCCTATGGCACTCTTTATCCTGCCGCGTTCGGTGTTGCCCTCGGCTATGGCTTGCAGGACGGAGAAGTAGTTGGCGTACTCCTTGCCGAACTCTTCGCGCAGCATCTCGTAGCCTTCGGTGATGAAGTGGCTGCCGTAGGAGAGTACTGCTTCAATCATGGTGTCTTTGGTGTATGCCCCGCTGTCGATTATCAGTTCAACGTACTTCGCCACGCCGCCTGTAAGCATATAGAGCGCCAGCAGGTCGTCGGGCTGGTAGGCGGGGTTGTGGTCGGCGAGGATTTCTTTGAGTGTGGCTGTGCGGAAAGGCCGCAGGTTGATGCGGTGCGTGGCGCGTCCGTAGAGCGGTTCGTGAGCGTCGTCGAATATCTTGGCCATCATCGAGTAGACAGAGCCGCATAACACAAGATTTATGTGGCTTTCGTCTTTGTTGCTGTCCCAGATGTTTTGGATTTCGGAGAAGAGGGACCCGTCGACATACTGAAGGTTTTGGAACTCGTCGAGGACAAGTGTGAAGTTGAGCCTCTTCGACATGTTCATAATGGCGCGGAACAGCCGTGCGAACGATGTGAACTCGCCAAGGTCCTCGCCGGTCGTCTCCCGAACAATCTCTTGCAGCTCGCTACAGAGCAGAGCCTCGCTCTTGCGCACCACAAAGAAGTAGATAAAGGGTATTCTTGCGAAAGAATGCTTTATGAGAGCGGTCTTGCCAATGCGCCGCCGCCCGGTGACAACTGTCATCTGTGCGGCTTTGGCCGACAGGGATTCTATCAGTTGCAGCGTGTCGGTCTCGGTTTCTCGGTCGTAGAATTTCATAGTATAATGTCTAATTGTTTAATGCAACGGGTGTTACTGTAACGTGTGTTGCAATGTTCAAAATGCAAATATACAACTATTTCTGGAAATGGCAAAATGTTTTTTCGCAGTATTGTGGAATAAAAAAACTTCCCCGGAAGGACTTATACGGCATCCGGGGAAGTTGGTCAACACAGGGCGTTGATGTGGGGTCGTGTGGCAGCTATGTGGCAGCTGTATTGTAGTTGTTATGCTACGGGGTTGCAGTTGTGATGCTGCGGGATTGCTGTCGTGCTGCCTACGGGGTACGGCTTTGGGGCCGTTATTTCTTGACTATCTTGGTGGAGGCGTGGCCTGCCTTGAGGTAGTACACACCGGCGGGCAGGGTGGACAGCGACATGGTGGCGGCGCCGTTCACCGAGCTGGTGCGCATAAGGGTCTTGCCGGTCATGTCGTAGAGGGTCACGTCGCCGTTCACGCCGTCGATGTGTATCATGTCGTTGGCGGGGTTGGGGTAGGTGCTCAGCACGACGGGCTTGGCGTTGCCGATGCCGAGGTTCTTGAACTCGTAGCATCCAATGTCGACGCGGCCGTGGCGCACGCGGTCGTTACCGGCGAGGTCGGTGGCGGGGAGGTTGGCGTCGTTGGGGTCGCCGGCGTTGTAGCAGGGCGACTGTGCGTCGGCGAGCTGCCAGTCGGCTTCGGAGTAGTCGATGCCTTGTGTGGTGGCGGGCTGCACGAAGTGGGGACCTGTGGCATCCATGTTGCCGTTGGCGAGAGCCACGTTGCCTGTGCCGCTGGGTGCGGAGCCCATGACGGCGCTGTAGCTGATGGTGCCGCTGCCGGAGGTCTGGGTGGTGTTGTTCCAGATGATGCAGTTGGTGACGGTGGTGCCGGAGGCGAGGGTGATGCCTGCGCCGTTGTTGCTCACTATGTTGCAGTTGGTGAAGCTGCCGCCGTTGGAGCACTGCACGCCTTTGCCGTCGTTGTTGGCTATGATGCAGTTGGTGGCGCTGCCGCCTTTGGAGTAGAGGGCGCTGCCGCCGGTTACGTTGTTAATCTTGGAGTTGAGCATGTAGGAGTCTTCGAGGTAAACGCCTGCGCCGCCCGAGGTGGAGCCTGTGCAGTTGGCGACGGTGCAGTTGGCGAGGGTGGAGCTGCCTTTGAGGTAGGCGCCTGCGCCGTAGCCAGAGCTGATGCGGCCGTTGCGGATGGTGAAGCCGTCGAGGGTGACGGGGCTGGTGTTCTTGTAGCCGTAGAAGACGCGCAGCTTGCTGCTGCCGTCAAGGTAGGTGGAGTTCTGCTTGGGGTTGCGGTCGTCGAGGTTGGTCTCGCTGCCGATGAAGCCGCCGTAGATCTTGACGCCGTCGCCGTTGCGGAGCGACTGGTTCTCGAGGGTGTTGAAGGCTGAGGTTACGCCGAGCCACACGTTGGTGTCGCCATAGTAGAAGCCTTTCTTAACCCATATCTCGCCGGCGTCGTACATGCCGCAGGCCTGGATGGCGTCGGAGAGGTTGGGGTTGCCCTTGGCCCAGGTGGAGCCGTCGTTGTTGCGGCCGCTGGTGGCTGACGAGGATATGTAGTAGCGCTGGGGACCGTTGACGGTGTTGGCGAGGTAGGAGGGCTCGATGTTGTAGACGCACTCCTGGCGGAAGCCGTAGCCGCCCAGCGGGGTGCTGACGCCCGACATTACCCAGTAATGTCCGTTGGAGTTGCCGTTCCAGCCCCAGTTGATATGCCACACGAGGCCGTAGGTGGAGTTCATCTTGAAGCCGTCGATCACATAGGCGTGGCCCTCGGTGTAGGCTTGGTTGTAGCCGGCGTAGAGGACGGGGCGGCGGTTGGTTATCTCGCGACGCATCCACGATTTCCATTTGTCCCAGCCTGCTGTGGTGGAGGAGTCGGCGCCTATCTGTTTGAACTTGGCACGGAAGTAGCCCATGTGGGCGAGGCCTTTGGCGGCATCGGAGAGGTGGGCACCGCTGCCGCCGGTGTAGTTGCGGCCTGCGAAGTGCATCTGCGAGAGGACGCTGACGTGGTAGCAGAGACGCGATATCTGCGTGCGGGTGGTCGATGTGACGGTGTTGGGCATCTGGCTGTAGAGGTAGGTGGCGCTGTCGTAGGAGACGCTGAGGGTGCCGTAGCTGGCTTCGTTGTACTGGAAATAGCCGAAGCCGCGGGCCGGGTACTCGTGGTAGCGGATAATCTGCGAGAGGGCTGTCGACACACAGCCTACGACGGCGTGGCCGCCCGAGCTCTCGGCGCCCGAGCTGGATGAGCCGTTATATTCGGGGCACAGGTCGTTGTAGCCTTGGCCCTGACCCCACTTGGTGGTCATGAGCGAGTCGGTGTAGGCTTTCGACTTCAGCTGGTCGTAGTATTTGAGATCGTCGTCAAGTAGTGCAGCCCACTGCTCCTGAGCACCTGCGACATCCCAGTAGTTGTTGTCCCAGAGGTTCTTCTCGATGATGACGCTGAGGTCCTGGCGCATCCAGTCGAGCCACATCTGCACTGCTGGCGGCACGTCGGCGGGGTCGAACAGGCCGTTGGGGCTGTAGGCGATGACGGGCACGCAGCGGTCGTCGGCGGTGGCGATGACGAAGGCGTTGTTGTCGACGTTGAAGATGTAGTAGCTGGTGATGCCGTTGGCGGCAACGGCGGTGTGAGTAAGGGTGAGCTGACAGTCGGCGTTTCTGTCGTAGAGGGCCACGATGTGGTTGCGGGCAGCTCTCATGGCGTCAGAAGGCGATACGCTTTTTGCAAAAGCCGCTCCGGATGTAAGAATCAGTGCGGCAATAGCCGTTAAGATTGTACGTTTCATTTCTTTATTGTTTGTATTTAGTTTGTTTTATTTTAAAAAGTCGCGGATGTTTTGCATAACTATGTCGGCGCGGATGTCGAAGGCCTCGCGTGTGGCATAGCCTATGTGGGGCACCAGCACGCAGTTGGGCGCGTCGGCGAGGGGATGGTTGGAGGGTAGGGGAGGCTCCTGCTCGAACACGTCGACGCCTGCGCCGGCGAGGCGGCCGCCCTTCAGCGCGTCGGCCAGGGCCGCTATGTCGACCACGTTGCCGCGCGAGGTGTTGATGAGTATGGCCGAGGCCTTCATCAAGTCGAGGCGGCGCTTGTCGATGAGGTGCGTCGTGGTGCTGTTGAGGGGTGTGTGGAGCGTAACGATGTCGCACAGGGGCAGCATCGCGTCGAGAGGCATGTAGGTGACGCCCATGTTGCGCACTTCCTCCCGCTCGGTTCTGCTGTGGGCCAGTACTTTGCAGCCGAAGGCCTGCAGCAGCTTGATTGTGGCGGTGCCTATGGCGCCGGTGCCGACAACGCCCACGGTCTTGCCGTGCAGCTCCTGTCCGAGGAAGGTGCCGCGGCTGCCGCCCTGGCGGGTCTGGCCGTCGAACGGCGTAACGCGGCGCAGCAGGTCGAGCATCAGCCCGACGGCCAGCTCGCTGACGGCCACGGTGGAGTAGCCAGCGGCGTTTTTCACGGTGATGCCGTGCTGACGGCAGTAGTCGAGGTCGATATGGTCGAGGCCTGTGAAGGCCACGCTGAGCATTTTCAGACGGCTGCACTGCGCGAGGGTATCGGCCGAGAGCTTTATGTTGGAGATGACGACAATCTCGGCGTCGTGCATGCGCTGCACGAGGGTGGCGGGGTCTTCTTTGCGGTCGGTGTAGAAGGCAAATTGGTGACCTGCACCCTCAAACTCCGCTTTGAGGCTTGCAAAAGTGTTGCTGCTGATGCCGAGAGGCTCTACTACTGCAATTTTCATAAGTATTATATAACGGAAGAATTGTTCGTTTAATTGTTTGCTTAACTTATTTTAAGTTTTTTTCTTTTTCTTCACCGAGAAGCCGAAGCCGCCAATCTTCTCGCCGAGGCCGTAGTATTTGCCGTGTGAGAAGGCGAGGGGGTGGGCGTGGTTGAGCTGGAAGGCGCCGGTGCCTTTGTCGACGAGGGTCTCTTCGGCGTTGACGGCCACCACGTTGGCTATGAACATGTCGTGGCTGCCGAGCTCCTTGACCTCGGTTACACGGCATTCAATATTGAGCGGCGACTCGGCAATGAGCGGTGCTTTGACGATTTGTGCGGGTTCGGGGGTGAGGTGCAGCTGCTTGAACTTGTTGCAGTCGCGTCCCGACTTGACGCCGCACCAGTCGGTGGCGAAGGCCAGCTGCTCGGTGGTCAGGTTGATGACAAACTCTTTGGTCTGCATCAGCAGCTGGTGCGAGTGGCGTTCTTTACGTACTGATATATAACACATAGGCGGGTCACTGCATACAGTGCCCGTCCATGCTACCGTTAGGATGTTGTAGTTTTCGGGATTGTCGCCGCAGCTGACCATCACGGCCGGCAGCGGGTAAATCATTGTGCCTGGCTTGAATGCGACTTTCATTACTCTTTAAACCGCTTCTCCAGATCGTCGACCCAGTAACGGAACTGTTTGTCGGTTTCGGCCAGGTTGCTGACAGTCTTGCAGGCGTGCAGCACTGTGGCGTGGTCCTTGTTGCCGCATTGCAGTCCGATGATGGCAAGCGACGACTTGGTCATCTTCTTTGCAAAATACATCGTCAGCTGTCGTGCCTGTACAATCTCTCTTTTACGCGTGCGCGACTGGATGCTGTCGACCGGCAGGTTGAAGTAGTCGCACACCACTTTCTGTATGTATTCGATGGTGATTTCCCTCGAGGTGCTCTTGACAAACTTGTCGATCATCTGCTTCGCCAGTTCGAGCGTGATCTGCTTGTGGTTGAGCGACGACTGAGCAATGAGCGACACCAGTGCGCCTTCGAGTTCGCGGATGTTGGTGTTGATGTTGTAGGCGATGTACTCTATCACGTTCTCGGGCATGGATATGCCGTCGTTGGCCAGCTTCTGCTTAAGGATGGCGATACGTGTGTCGACGTCGGGCACCTGCAGGTCGGCCGACAGACCCCACTTGAGGCGTGAGATGAGGCGGGGCTCCAAGCCGCTGAGCTCGGCCGGCGACTTGTCGCTGGTGATGATAATCTGTTTCTTCTGCTGGTGCAGGTGGTTGAATATCTGGAAGAAGGCTTCCTGAGTCTTCTGAGCTTTGTTGGCCCAGAACTGTATGTCGTCGACAATCAGCACGTCGACAAGCGTGTAGAAGTTCACGAAGTCGTTGGTGGTGCCGTTGCGGCCAGCTTCCATGTATTGTTGCAGGAAACGCTCCGAGGTGACGTAAAGAATCGTCAGTTCGGGGTGAAGCTCTTTGGTCTTCAAGCCTATGGCGTTGGCGAGGTGCGTCTTGCCCAGACCCACGCCGCCGTACAGCATCAGGGGGTTGAACGAGGTGTGACCCGGCGCTTCGGCCACGGCGAAACCGGCCGAGCGTGCCAGACGGTTGCAGTCGCCCTCGACGAAGTTCTCCAAGGTGCAGGCGCTGTTAAGCTGCGACTCTATTCTCAGCTTCTTGATACCCGGCACGATGAAGGGGTTGGGGATAGACCTGTTGTTGTCGCTGTTGATGTTGAACGGCATATCCTTGGGGCTGTTTGTTGTTGACTGCTTGCCGCCCGACGGGAGGCTGGTGGTCAGCGGCTCGTCGGCGATGCTGGTGTCCATCACGATGCTGTAGCGCAGCATGCCTTTAGGGCCGAGTTCGTAGCGTATGGTGCGTTTCAGCAGGTTCACGTAGTGCTCTTCCAGCCATTCGTAGAAGAACTGGCTCGGCACTTGTATTATGAGGGTATTGTCCTCAAGCTGGATCGGGACGATAGGCTCGAACCACCTTTTATATAATTGTTCGTTTTCTTTTCCCAGGGTCTCTTTGATAGTTTTAAGGCAATTTGCCCACACGGTTTTGTAGTCTCTCACAGCTGCCATACTCAATTTGTGCTTGATTTAATATGTTTTATGTGTTAAGTGCTTTCTTGATTTTCGCATTGCAAATTTGCACATAAATTATAGGGTATGGGTGAAAAAAAAAATTTGGTGGTTTCAGTTTTTTTTAGTAAAGCTTTCGGCGCTGTTTTGCCTTGTATTTGCACTTTGCTCGGCAATGGGCTGTGAAATAATTTATTGTGTTATTTTAACAAAAAAACGTCGGAATATATATGTTTTTTTTGAATAATGCAAATTATTTATCGGAAAAATGAATTTTTGGGTGCTGTTCTTGGTTGAAAAAGGTCTCAATTGTTTGAAAATGTCGGTATTGCTGTTGAGTATTTTTTATATGTGGCTGGTGTTTATTTTGTTGTGTAATTATTTAAAAATCAACGATGTATAAATGAGCGTTTGACGTAATATGCACAGGTACATGCTATTCCCGAAGTGTAAAGAAAGTGCTTTTTTGCTAAAAAATGTTATCGGATTGCGGTGGCCGGATGTGATATTATTTATCGTTTTTTTTCTTTGGAAATATTCCTGGACAACATTTCTTGAATGGTTATTCAAAAATTATTTCGTTCACTGCACCGTGTTTCAGTTGTCCGTTGATTTTGTCAACAAGTGATTGCTTTTTATATGATAATTCATTTCTAAGAGCCGCCGATGCGAGTTTTATATATAGTATATTGCGCTCGTATCTGACCGACAGGGTGAGCTTGTTGATAAGGTCGCCCACGATGTTGCGGTATATGTTTTCCACTTCGATGGCTTCCGACTGCTCGGCCATGCCCATCTGGTTCAGCATGGTGTACAGCAGGTCGCCCAGGTTGTGCTCGTTGTTGTAACCCATTGTTATTTCAACATTATTTGGTTGGATTCAACCGTGAAGATGCGATGGTCGATGTCGGGCGTCTCGTCGAAGATGGCCTCGATGCGTCCGGGCTGGGTGTCGCTAAGGAACACCTGTCCGAACCTGTCGCTGCCCACCAGCTGTATCAGCTGCTTCACCCGAGGCATGTCCAGCTTGTCGAAGATGTCGTCGAGCAGTAGGATAGGGGATACCCCGCAGTGTTGTTTGATATATTCGAACTGTGCGAGTTTGAGCGAAAGCACGAAAGTTTTCTGCTGTCCCTGCGAGCCGAATTTCTTTGCGGCGAATTCTCCTATCTTAAGCTCTATGTCGTCGCGGTGAGGGCCTTCGGTGGTGAAGAGGGCGTAGGCGTCGCGCCGTCTGCTCTCGACGAGCAGGGGCATCAGTTTCCCCTCCTTGTCGTTCATCGTCGAGGTGTAGGTTATCGTGCCGTTTTCTTTCCCGTTAGATATCCACTGGTGGTAGTAGTTGAATAAGGGTTCGAATTCTTTCAGGAATGCCACGCGGGTTTCATAAAGACGCTCCCCGTAGCGTGCCAGCTGCTCGTCCCACACCGTAAGCTCGTTGTCTTCGAAATAATGGTTCTCGTAGAACGCTTTCAGCAGCTTGTTGCGCTGTTCGAGGACTTTGTTGTAGGCCACCAGGTTGTTCAGATACGTGCTGTCGGTCTGCGCTATGACGCCGTCGATGAATTTTCGGCGGCTGTCGCTGCCGCCGGTGATGATGGTCTGGTCGGCCGGCGACACCATCACGAGCGGCACCTTGCCTATATGCTCGGCAAAGGTCTTGTAGGCCTTCTTGTTCCAGCGCATCTGCTTGGCGGCGCCCTTCTTTTGTATGCAGCTGACCTGTACGGTGTCGCCGCCTATGCTGTAGCGGCCGTGAATGGCGAAGAAGTCCTCGCCGAGCCGTATGTTTTGGCTGTCGATGGTGTTGAAGCGGCTTTTGCAGAAAGAGAGGTAGTATATGGCGTCGAGGAGGTTGGTCTTGCCCACCCCGTTGTTGCCGACAAAGCAGTTCACGTTGCTGCACAAGTCAACCTCAAGTTCGGCGTAGTTCTTGAAGTTGGAGAGCTTAAGGTTTTCTAAATGCATCGTGCTATCTTTTTTCCAATATCTTCCATGAGCCATCTCGGTGTCGATGTGGCTCCGGTTATTCCCACGCGGTTGGCTCCGCTTAGCCATGCCGCGTCGTACTCGTCCCAGTCCGACAGCGTGTAGGTGCGGGGCTGCACCTTCTTGCAGTATTCGTAAAGGTAGAGGCCGTTCGAGCTGTTCTCGCCGCGCACAAACAGCAGCACGTCGACCGAGAGGGCGAATTTCTCCAGCTCTACGGCCCGGTTCGACACCCGCTTGCACAGGGTGTTGTAGGCTATGAAGTCGTTGCAGCCGCTCTCTGCAAGGCGGCGCTTGATGTTCTCTGTCAGCAGGTTGTATTCCTCTTTGCTCTTGGTGGTCTGCGAGTAGAGGCGTATGGGGCGGCTGAAGTCGATGTGGTCGATGTCCGATGAGTGGCTTGCTATCAAGGCGTTGTTCTCGGCCTGTCCGCAGAGGCCTATCACCTCGGCGTGGCCGGGCTTGCCGAATATCACCACCTGTCCGCCGCACTGCTTCATCTCCTCGTAGCCTGCGCGTATCTTCTTTTGCAGAGCCAGCACTATGGGGCATGTGGCGTCGATAAGCGTTATGCCGCGTTGCCGTGCCGTCTCGTAGGTCGAGGGCGGCTCGCCGTGCGCCCGTATCAGCACTCGTGCGCCTTCGCCGAGCGTGGCAAACTGTTCTTTGTCAACCACCTCGAGCCCTTTGTTGCGCAGCCTCTGCACCTCGGCGTTGTTGTGCACAATGTCGCCCAGGCAGTACAGGGTGCCGTTGTGCTCCAACTCCTCTTCGGCGGTGTCGATGGCTTTGACAACACCGAAACAAAACCCTGCGTGTTCATCGATAATGATTTCCATGTCGTAGGCGGTTCGGTTAGGAGAGGCACTGGCCTTCCTGGTTGGCGGCTTCTATAACCTGCTCGTACTCATTAGGTGTGAGGTCGTTGAAGAAGTAGTATATGGGGTTCACCTTCTTGCCGTTCTGGATGACCTCGTAGTGCAGGTGTGCCCCTTGCGAGAGTCCCGTGCTGCCCACGGTGCCTATCAGCTCGCCGCGTTTCACCTTCTGTCCGGCTCTCACTTTCACGCTCTCCATGTGGGCGTAAAGCGTCTGATAGCCGTATCCGTGGTTGATGATGCACACGGTGCCGTAGCCTGCCAGTCCCGCAATGTTGCGTCCTGCCGACACCACGGTGCCGTCACCTGTGGCGTAGATGGGGGTGCCCTTGTGGGCGGTGATGTCTATGCCGGTGTGCATCCTGCGGTATTTAAGTATGGGGTGGTACCTCATGCCGAAGCCCGACACAATCTTTCCGCGGTTCTTGGCAATAGGCATTATGGCCGGCATCGAGGCCATGCGCTCCGACTTGTTCTTGGCCATGTTGTACACCTCGTCGAGCGACACCGACTGTATGTACAGCCTCTTGCTGAGGTTGTCGATGCGCTTCGTGGTGTTGATTATCTCGTCCGAGCAGTCGTAGCCCTCCATCTCCGCGTAGCGCTCCACGCCGCCTATGCCCGAGTGGCGCACGCTTGGCGATATGGGCTCTACTTCAAAGATGGTGCGGTAGATGTTGTCGTCGCGGTTCTCGATGTCTTCAAGCACCGTCTCCGCCCTTGTTATGCGCTCGTTCATCGACGCCACCTGGCGCTTGTACTGTTGTATCTCGCGTTTCAGCATGCGCTCCTTGGGCGAGTCGATAATCTGGTAGCCTATCACCATGAACAGCACGCCCAGCACCACGCCGAATAGCGCGGTGAACGATATCTTCTTCACCTTCTCCTTCATGCCAACCACCACCTTCTCGTACGACAAGGTGTGGGGGTTGAATCTGTAGGTGTGGCGTTTTCCCATGGTGGTGTCTCTGTGTGCGGGGCCGCTATGCGCTGGCCTCTTTCAGTTTGTTTACAATGTATACAAAGTCGTGTGCGGCTCGGTCGTTCATGACGTAGAACGTCACGCCTACGGGGTCGATGTGTATGCGGCCCACGTATTGCGCCTGTTCGTGTCCGGCCACGGCGTCGTCCACCGAGCTGTGGTGATGGTGATGCTTCCTGTATTTCGACGAGGAGCCGTGCAGCGGAGGCCTGTGCGACAGGCGTGTTATGTCGACAGGTTCGAACGTGATATTCACGTCTTTGTACGGCAGTATGTCGAAGTCCACCGAGCTGCGGGCCACCAGCATCGCATCAGGATACATCAGTATCTGCTGTCCATGTGCGTCGCGCAGTATCGGCGTGTCGTACTTCGACTGTATGAAGTCGAATATGCCGAGGTCGAAGTATACGGTGGTATAGCGTTGGTTGTCGCCCTCGTTGTCCACAGCCCAGATGCGGCGGCTCACGGCCACAGCCGTGAACACCTTCACCATCTCGGCGTACAGGGCGTAGATCTCCTCGCCCACGGTGTCTTCCACGTGTATCTGCGACGCCGCCACGTCTTTCTCCAGTATGGCTATGCGCGATTTGGTGTGGTTCAGGGCGCTCACCATGTACTTCTTGGGGCGGTGCCCCATCTTTTTCTTTATGGCGTTGACGGTGCGCTGCAGGTATTCGGCGTTCTGTGCAATGTACAGGCAGCTCTGGTAGCTTTCTATAATCCGCATCTTCTCGTGGTCGTCGGTGTTCTCCAGCGCCCGTGTGCACTTGTCTATCTCCCTGTCGAAGTCAAACTCCTGCAGTGTCAGCAGCCTGAAGAGGTTGGGGCGGAAGCGGCTCTTGGTGTCAGCCACGAAGTGGCGGTATGCGTGGCTCTGGCTTTCGCGGGCGAAGAACCCCGAGCCCGCCGTCTTGCCCTGTACGAACGGCAGCGTGCGCTCCGTCGCTTCATAGCGGCCTCTGATGCCGAACGTCGAAGAGAGGTAGTGGGGCGATATCCACACTCCGAGCTCGTCGTTGACGCGTGTCCATCGTGGTAAAATCCGCATAACTTATAACTTAGAACTTAAAACTAACAACTACTAATAACTTAAAACTAATAACTTAGAACTTGTAACTATGCATGTATTGCCTTGCCGTAGGCGGCCTCGATGGCTTCCATTATGGCCTCGCTCATGGTGGGGTGGGGGTGGATGGCGCTTGCCACCTGTTTGGCGGTCAGGCCGTTCTGACGAGCCGTCACTATGCCGGCTATCATTTCCGTCACGTTGTCGCCGCACATGTGGCAGCCCAGTATCTCGTCAGTGTTCTTGTCAACCACCACCTTCACAAATCCGTCGTTGTTGCCTGCTGCCGTAGCCTTGCCGCTGGCCTTGAAGAAGAACTTGCCCACAAGTATCTCCTTGCCGGCCTCGACGGCCTTCTTCTCGGTGAGGCCCACGCTGGCCACCTCCGGCGTGGTATATGTGCAACCCGGTATGTTGCTGTAGTTCACCGTATGCGGAGTCTCTCCGCACATCTTCTCCACGCAGCATATAGCCTCGGCGCTTGCCACATGGGCCAGGGCCGGACCGTGCACCACATCGCCTATGGCATAGTAGCCCGGCACGTTGGTCTGGTAGTAGTCGTCAACGGTAATCTTGCCGCGCTCAAAGGCAATGCCCGTTTCCTCCAGTCCGAGGTTCTCGAGGTTGGTCACTACGCCCACGGCGCTCAGCACCACGTCGCAGTCCACCACGCTCTCGCTGTTCTTCTTCGAGTCTTTGATGGTCACATGGCACACGTCGCCCTCTATCTCCACCTTCTCCACGCTTGAGCTCGTCATCACCTTCATGCCCATCTTGCGGAAGCTGCGGCTCACCTGGCTCGCGGTGTCCTCGTCCTCGTTAGGCAGTATCTGCGGCATGAATTCCACCAGCGTCACCTGCACTCCGATGCTCTGGTAGAAGAAGGCAAACTCGCTGCCTATGGCTCCGCTGCCGCACACCACCATGCTCTTCGGCTTGAAAGGCAGCGTCATGGCCTCGCGGTAGCCTATTATGTGCTTGCCGTCCTGCGGCATCGAAGGCATCACCTTGCTGCGTGCACCCGTGGCAATGATGATATGAGGAGCCTCGTAGGTCTGCTTCGTGCCGTCGGCGGCGGTCACCTCCACCTGATGGTTGGGAGCCACCTTGGCGGTGCCCATGATTACGTCAACGTTGTTCTTCTTCAGCAGGAACTGCACGCCCTTGCTCATAGTCTCCGCAACGCCGCGGCTGCGGGCCACCATGGCGCCCAGGTCGGCCTCGGCGGCCTCGCCCACGGCCACGCCGTAGTTCGCCGCATGGTTTATATAGTTGTAAACCTGTGCACTCTTCAGCAGCGCCTTGGTGGGTATGCAACCCCAGTTAAGGCATATTCCGCCCAGGTTCTCACGTTCCACAACGGCAGTTTTCATTCCCATCTGGGCACCCTTCACGGCGGCCACATAACCTCCGGGACCGCTTCCGATAACGATTAAATCGTAGTTCATACTTTGATATTATTTATTATTATATTCTATTAATTAAGGCATTGCGCGCATCTCCGCACGCAACATACCGCTGCAAATTTACACTTTTTTTTTGAATTGAAAGCAGTTTCTTTCCCTCCGCAACCGTCAAGTCCTCAAAAATCAACAGTCTTATGCCCGATTTTTCCCGATTTACTCCTATCTTTTTTCCAAAACCCAGCGTGCCGGAGGTACGCGATTTGCATAACACGGTACAAGCGCAGCGCAGTGCCGTGACCGTCAGAGACTCTAAGTCAGCGTGCCGTTAGGTACGCGACAATGGATTTTTTGTCGTCAATCTGTCGCCGATTTATTGCTTATTTGTCGCTTTTCTGTTGTCTATCTGTTGCCTATCTGTCACCTATCTGTCGTCAATCTGTTGCCAGTTTGTCGTCAATCTGTTGCCAGTTTGTCGTCAATCTGTTGCCAGTTTGTCGTCAATCTGTTGCCAGTTTGTCGTCAATCCGTCACCATATTTTGGAGTTCATCCACACCTGTTTTCCACCCCCTCGGCGAATGAAATATATGGTATGTTTATAGAAGGTATAGAGATGATAAAGAGTTGGTCCGACCAACTCCTTATCAATTATATACTTACGCTTTATGAAAAATTGGTCAAAATCGGGGTGGTGCGCAATTTTGTGCGAATTTTTGAAAGGTGTTGTAACGTATTGGGTTTTAGTGTGGTATGTTCAGGATTGTGGCTGCGGTGGGGTTTGGATGGGATTTCGGCGTTTTGGGTGTTTGTGGTGGCTTTTTTGGGTTGCGGAACGGGGGCCGAATTGTGGGTGGTGACGGCCGGGTGAATTTGGTTTTGGGAACGGGTTGGTGTGCGGTAAGGATGTTTTAATGGGGTGGGTGAGGAGGGTGGAGGGGCGGCGAAGGGGTGGAGGAGATGTGGCGAAGGGGTGGCGAAGGGGTGGGGGAGGCACTTTTTTATTTCTATACTATAAAAAATGTGTATTTTTGCATTTTGTTCTTTGGAGAGAGATGTTTAGCAAAGTGCATATAGCCAGGATGATGCATTTTTTACTGCGAGCGTTTGCCGTATGTGTTTTTTTGCAATATCCTGTCGAGGCCATGGCGCAGAAGCCTCGTATGCTGAAGACGGTGGTGGTCAAGCCGGGCGTGAATCCCGCCGACCGTATCGTGAAAAGGGCTGTGGCAAACATCGACTCGAACAACTACCGCAGCCTCGACGCATTTACCTACGACCTGTACAACCAGGCTTTTATACGCCGTCACGGCGACACCGCCTACCTCTTCTTCTCGGAGAATGCCGCCAAACATGCCTATCTGGCCCCCGACCACGACAAGGAGCAGGTGGTGGCTACGCGCACGACGGGCACGCGCAAAAAGATATTCGCCTCGATACTGTCGCAGCTGCAGTCGGCCTCGTTCTACAAGCCCGAGATTGACTTCTTGGACATGAAGTTCGTCAACCCGCTGTCGGAGGGCACGTTGGAGCGCTACTACTTCGAGCTGCGCGACACGCTGTACGAGGGTGGCGACACGACTTTCGTCATGTTTTTCCGCCCGAGAATGAATCAGGATTTCGTGGGTCTTACCGGAACCATAGGCATCAGCAGCCACCGCTATGCCCTGCGCTTTGTCGATGCTGAGCCGTCGGGGCGTTTCAGCAACCTGTTCGGGTCGCTGATGAACGACATATCAACCTCGATGACGTTCCGCCACGAGTTTGCCAAAGACTCTTCGGGGCGTTGGATGCCGGCGCGCTACATCACGGTATTCGAGCTTGAGACTCAGGGGGAAAGGCTCGACTTCGAGGCGCGCAGCGACTACCTGAACTTCAACACGTCGCCGTCGCTCTCGCTGCAGGACTTCCGCAATGCCGACGACGTGGAGGTGGACCCGCGCTCAGAGTATCGCGACAACGAGTTCTGGGAGGGCTACCGCGTGGCCGCCGACGACGCCGAGCGCCGCCGCGCCGACCGCAGCTTCGAGCTGTACGACTCACTGAACGTCAAGATGGACGGCATGGATCAGATGGACAAGATGTTCAACGTGGTGGAGGCTTTGGTCGAAGGTCTTCTGCCGCTCTGGGAGTCGCGGGAGCGTCCGCTGGGCGTCAACCTCGACATCAACAGCCTCTACAACCACAACGACTACGAGGGTACGCGCCTGGGGCTTGGCGGCGAGTATTTCTACTACCTCAACAACCACAATGTCAAGCTGTCGGCGGGTGGCTACCTGGCCTACGGCTTCCGCGACGGCGGCTGGAAATACGGCATATCGATGGCCGCCGCCTCGTTGGAGAACCACAGGCCTGCGTTGCGCCTGTTTGCCGACAACGATGTGGCACCCTTCGCCCCGTCGTCGCTCACGGCCTACAACCTGCTCGACATCAGCAACAACGCCAACTACTGCTACGAGTTGATGACGCGGGTGCGCCGTGTGGGTGCAAAGTTCTCGTGGCGCCAGTCGCGCCATCTCGACCTGTCGCTCACCGCCCGCTGCTCGGAGGAGTCGTGCCTGTTCGACTCGCTGCACCGCGCCGCCGTGCTGCCGCCGGTGCGCTACAGCGAAGGGGTGGTAGGCGTAAGCTGGCAGTCGGGCGTGAAGAAGATGGCGCTTGCCGGCGAGGGTTCGGGGCGCTACAGCCTCTCGCAGTCGCCCAGCCGGGCGTCGGTGGCGATAGAGGTGGTTATGGGCGTTGCTTCCGATGCCGACATGCCCTACATCAGGGCTCTGCTGCAGTACGACCACAACATACGCATACCGCGCTACGGCGACCTTATTCTCATGGCCCGCACGGGCTATGCGTCGCACACAGCGCCATGCGGACGCATGTTCTCGCTGGGCGGCACGGGGACGAGCCGCTACTACTACCGCAGCAGCCTGCTCACGCTCATGCCCAACCGCTTTGCCGCGCACGCTTTCGGGCAGGTGGGGGTGTGCTATATCTTCGAGAAACCACTATGGAACGTGCAGCTTGTCAGGAATGTGCTTGCCTCGCGCCCCTTCCCGTTCGTGCAGGTCAACGCCCTGGCGGGCACCTTCGTGGGTGCCGACGGTATGCCTGTGCCGTACAACACCCTAAGCACCACGACGATAGGAACCCTGGAGGCTCCGGTGCTCGGCATCGTAGAGCCTGCCGTGGGACTGGACGGTCTGCTGCGGTGGAAGATAGTCGATGCCGGAGCTGTGATTGCTTGTAATGCTGCCAGTTACCGCGCTGCACAATTTTTTGACAACATCGCCGTTCTTTTTATGCTTAATATTAGAATTGATTAATTAAAAATAGACCACGTTATGATGAAAAATGTTTTTGTTTTCCTCGTTGCCGCCTTGTTCCTGCTGCCGACGGCGTCGGCACAGAGCTACAAGATAACGCTCAAACCGCAAAAGGCAAAGGACACCAAGTACTTTATGGGTCAGCATTTCCGCGACAAGTATGTCATCATCGACTCCACAACGGTGACGTCGGCCGGCACAATCGTCTTCGCCGGTACCAAGAAGCTCCCCGTGGGTGTGTACACGCTGCTCGACTCGAAGCAGAAGCGCCTGTTTGACTTCATGGTCGACGACAGCCGCAAGTTCGACATTGCTTTCGACACCAACTGCAAGTCGGCCAACATGAAGGTGAGCGGCTCGAAGAGCAACCAGCTGATGTTTGAGTACATGGCCACCCTGGAGCAGGCTCGCGCTGACTCGCGCAAGCTGAACGAGAAAATGAAGGATAAGGACACCGCCGTAAGCAAGGCCGCCAAGGCCGAGATGGAGGCTCTGGGCGACCGCATGGAGAAATACCAGAAGGACTATATGACCACCAACGCCAAGTACCGCTTCACGCAGCTGCTGAAGCTCAGCGACAACGGCGACGTGCCCGACGAGATTCCGCAGGACAAGAAGTACATATACTACCGCACGCACTACTGGGACGGCGCCGACCTGAAAGACCCGTCGCTCATCTACACGCCGCACCTCTTCGACAAGATGAACTACTACTTCTTCGGTATACTGTACAGTCAGCCGTGCGACACCATCATCCGCTATGCCGACATGATACTGCACCGCGTGGAGAATGACAGCACCATGCTGCGCTACTTCCTCGAGTTCATAGTGCCCAAGTACGAGAAGGGCACCAAGCATATAGGCTGGGACCAGGTGTTTGTGCACCTCGTGGAGGAGTACTACCTGAAAGGCAAGTGCAAGTGGGCCACGCAGGCCGAGGTTTACAACAAGGCGCAGACCATACAGTACCTCTCGGCATCGCTCATCGGAGCCTTCGGCCAGGAGCTGCAGATGGCCGACACCGCCCAGTCGGCCGACCCGAAGGACTGGATTTCGTCGCACTACTTCCCCGAGAAGTATGTGATACTGTGGATATGGGACCCCGACTGCAGCCACTGCCAGAAGCAGACTGCCGAGCTGAAGACCCTCTACGACTCGCTGCAGGCCACGGGCAAGCCTATGCCTTTCGAGGTGTACGCCGTGGGCTACGAGAGCGACGTGAAGAAATGGAAGAACTACATCATCAAGCATGAGCTGCCTTTCGTCAACGTGGGTGGCATGAACGTGAACATCGACTATCAGGCGGCCTACAACGTACACGGCGCGCCCACCATGATTATCCTCAACGCCGACCGCGAGATTATCATGAACAAGACCCTGCCCACATCGAGCATCATACCCTTCATACAGCAGTACGAGAAAGACCACCCCGAACAGGCCAACCGTCCGCCGTCGAAGTGGCAGCGCCAGCAGCTCAACGACCGCCGCAAGATGCAATAGAGACGATAGATGTGATAGATGCGATAGAGTGACAGAGGACTGACACGAACCACATTCAACCTATCGACCTATCAACATTAAACATATCAACGTATCAACATATCAACACATAATGAATTACAATCCTAACGATATCGAGCCCAAGTGGCAGAAATATTGGAAAGACAACAAGACCTATCGCACAGAAAACTTCTCGGACAAGCCCCATTTCTATGTCCTCGACATGTTTCCCTATCCTTCGGGAGCGGGACTCCACGTGGGGCATCCGCTGGGCTACATAGCCAGCGACATCTTTGCACGCTACAAGCGTCTTAACGGCTTCAACGTGTTGCACCCCATGGGCTACGACGCCTACGGCCTCCCTGCCGAGCAGTATGCCATACAGACGGGTCAGCATCCGCACATAACCACCGAGCGCAACATCAACCGTTACCGCGAGCAGTTGGACAAGATTGGCTTCTGCTTCGACTGGGACCGCGAGGTGCGCACCTGCGACCCCGAATATTACCGCTGGACGCAGTGGACCTTCATTCAGCTCTTTAACCACTACTACGACAAGACCCTCGACAAGGCGCGTCCCATTGCCGAACTCATTGAGAAGATACGCAAGGGCGAGGTGCGCGACGAGCAGGGCAACGCCTACGATTGGGACGGCATGGACGAGGTGGCGCGTCAGGACCTCCTGATGAACTACCGCCTGGCCTACTTGGCCGACATCCCCGTAAACTGGTGCGCCGGGCTCGGCACCGTGCTGGCCAACGACGAGGTTATCAACGGCCTCAGCGTGCGCGGCGGCTACCCCGTTGAGCGCAAGCTTATGCGCCAGTGGTCGCTGCGTATCACCGCCTACGCGCAACGGCTGGTTGACGGCCTCGACACCGTTGACTTCTCGGAGAGCCTCAAGGAGGTGCAGCGCAACTGGATAGGCCGCAGCGAGGGTGCCGCAGTATGGTTCCCGCTTGATGTGCCAAGCAACGCCAACGTGCTGCCGGGTGCCCAGGCTTATATGCCGCAGTGCAACCCGCAGCCCGTGCCGAGCTTCGAGATATTCACCACACGTCCCGACACCATCTTCGGCGTCACCTTCATGGTGCTGTGCCCCGAGCACGAACTTATCGACAGCATCACCACCGACGAGCAGCGCCAGCAGGTGCAGGACTATGTGTCGTGGGCCAAGAACCGCTCCGAGCGCGAGCGGCAGTCGGAGGTGAAGAAGGTCAGCGGCGTCTTCACCGGCGCCTACGCCGTCAACCCACTCACCAACGAGCGCATACCCATCTGGGTTAGCGACTACGTGCTGGCGGGCTACGGCACCGGTGCCATCATGGCAGTGCCGGCTCACGACAGCCGCGACTTCGCCTTTGCACGCCAGTTCAACCTGCCCATACGTCAGGTGGTCATCCCCGCAGGCACCAAGCCCGAGGATATGACGCCGCCAGAGACCTGGACCGAGTCGATAGACAGCAAGGCCGGCATCAGCGTCAACAGCGGCTTCGTTACAGGCATGAAGGTCAAGGACGCCATACACGCCGTTATCGACAAGCTCGACGAGATGGGCATAGGCTACCGTACCATCAACTACCGTCTGCGCGACGCCATCTTCAGCCGTCAGCGCTACTGGGGCGAGCCTTTCCCCGTATACTTCAAGCAGATAAAGGATGCCGATGGCACAATGCATGCCATACCTTATTGCTTGCCCGAAGAGTGCCTGCCGCTGTGTCTGCCCGAGATATCCGACTTCAAGCCCACATCCACCGGCGAGCCGCCGCTCGGCCATGCCCAGAAATGGGCGTGGGACGAGGCCAACCGTCAGGTGGTCGACAAGTCGCTCATCGACAACGTTACCGTCTTCCCCCTCGAGCTTAGCACCATGCCGGGCTTCGCGGGCTCGAGCGGCTATTACCTCCGCTATATGGATCCGCGCAACAACGAGCGCTACTTCTCCGAGCAGGCGGTGAACTACTGGCAGAATGTCGACCTGTATGTCGGTGGTTCCGAGCATGCTACGGGTCACATGATTTATGCCCGCTTCTGGAACAAGTTCCTCTTCGACATAGGTCTTGCCGTCAAGGACGAGCCCTTCCGCAAGCTCATCAACCAAGGCATGATACAAGGCCGCTCCAACTTCGTATATCGCTCAAAGACCGACAGTAATCTCTTCATCTCGAAGAATATCCCTGGTCGCGAGGAGAACACGGTGCCCATACATGTGGACATCAACATCGTTGATAACGACATCCTCGACGTGGAGCGTTTCCGCGCATGGAGGCCCGAGTTTGCCGAGGCCCGCTTCGAGCTCGAGGATGGCAAGTACGTATGCGGCTGGGAGATAGAGAAGATGTCGAAGTCGATGTTCAACGTGCAGAATCCCGACGACCTCGTGGCACGCTACGGCGCCGACACGCTGCGCCTTTACGAGATGTTCCTCGGTCCCGTCGAGCAGGCCAAGCCTTGGGACACCAACGGCATAGAGGGCGTGGCGCGCTTCCTCAAGAAATTCTGGCGTCTTTACGAGAACATCGTCGACGAGGTCCCCACCAAGGAAGAGCTCAAAGTGCTGCATCAGACCATAAAGAAGATTACCGACGACATAGAGCGTTTCTCGTTCAACACCGCCGTCAGCAACTTCATGATATGCACCAACGACCTGCTGGCGCTCAACTGCGCCAAGCGCGAGGTGGTTGGTCCGATTGTCATCCTTATGGCACCCTTCGCGCCGCATATCGCCGAGGAGCTGTGGCACAAGCTGAACCCCGGAGCCTCCAGCGTCTTCGACGAGCAGTGGCCCGTGTGCGACGAGAGTGTGCTTGTAGAGAGCAGCTTCGAGTATCCGGTGTCCTTCAACGGCAAGATGCGCTTCAAGCTCAACCTGCCACTCACAGCCACCAGCGACGACGCCATGCAGGCCGTCGTCAACGCCCCCGAGGCACAGCGCTGGATAGAAGGCAAGGCGGTCAAGAAGCTGGTCTTCGTGCCTAAGAAAATCATTAATGTCGTTATATAGAAACTGTTAAGTGCCGGCGCGATAGATGCGATAGACATGATAGATACGATAGAAATTAAAATTTGCGTCAGCTACTTATAACTTAAAACTTAGAACTAAAAACCAGACTAATGCTAAGCCGTCATTTCTATAGGGCCAAGGCCCTGCAGGCCGTTTATGCGTTCCGCACGTCGGATGCCAGCGACACCGCCGTGGGCGAGCTGCGCTTCGCCTATCATATAAAACACCTCAACGACCTCTCGACGTTCCAGCTCGACGCGCTGATGCGGTTCGTGGCCGTCGTCGACAGGATGCAGCAGGATGCCAAGCGCAAGTTCATGCCCACGCAGGACGACCTCAACCCCTCGCGCAACCTCGTCGAGAACAGCTTTATGGCAATACTTGCCGCCAACAGCGAGCTCTCGGCCCGCAGGAGCGGCGTCACCGAGGTGCCCGACATCGACAGTGTGCTCAAGAAGGCCTACATAGCCTATCGCGACAACAACGCCTATAAGACCTACTCCAGGCTGAAGCAGCCCACATTCGACGACGACAAGCAGGCCGTCCTGGCGCTCTTCAAGTACCTGATGAACTACGAGCCGCTTATCGACCTCATCTCGGAGCGCAGCCTGCTGTGGGACGACGACTTCGCGCAGATTGCCCAGCTCAACTTCGCTATGTTGCGCGGCATCGAAGCCTCGGCTGCCGACGACTTCCCCATGCCTCCGGCCTACGACGAAAGCTCGCCCAAGGAGCAGGAAGACTATGAATTCGGACGCAGGCTGTTCATGCACACGCTGCATCATTTCGACGAGAACGAGCCGCTCATACGCAAATATCTCCAAGGCTGGGAGTACGACCGCATACCATTGGTCGACATCATCATCATCAACCTGGCGGTGACGGAGCTCACCACGTGCCCCACAGTGCCAGTGATTGTCACCATCGACGAGTGCGTGGAGCTTGCCAAGGAGTTCTCGTCCGACAAGAGCCGCCTCTTCGTCAACGGCATCATCGACAAAATAGTCGCCGACCTGCGCTCGCAGCGGCGTATAGGCGATAAATAACCAAGACCATGAGATTCTTTGCTTCTTTTTTAGGTTCAAAGCATACGAGGTGTGTTGCTGCCGCGAGGCTTCTCTGCACTATTGCTTTGCTGAGCCTTGCGGCCTGCGGGCAGGGCAAGAAGGACGACTACGGCACCGACATCATCCACAACCCCAACAGCGCACAGGGATACGACACCTCCGAGAAACTGCCCAAGATAACCTTCGAGCAGGATATGCACGACTTCGGCCGCCTCAAGGCAGGCGAGAACATCTCGTACAGCTTCAAGTTCACCAACACAGGCAATGCCGACCTCGTCATCACCGCCTGCGACGCCTCGTGCGGTTGCACCGTGCCCGACTATCCGCGCGAAGCTATCCGTCCCGGCCAGAGCAACTACGTCACCGTGTCGTTCCGCTCGGCGGGCATGGCGGGTATGCAGTACAAAGAGGTGACGGTCAGCACCAACGGCCAGCCTTCGCGCACTAAGCTCAAAATACAGGCACAAGTAGTCTGATTTCTTTAAAATATTTACTTTTTGTACAATATAATACGCAATACAACGTTATAACAACATAACATTTTAAAAAACAACATCATGAAAAAAGTTATTTTAGCACTTGCAGTGCTCGCCTTTGTTGGCACGTTCACATCCTGCCAGAAAGACAATGACGGAGTTTACAAACCCGGCAAGAAAATTGCAACCATCACCACCACCTACGGCGATAACACCGAGAGAACAGACGTCGAGACCTGGTCGTGGAACGGCAAGGTACTCGAAGCTGTCTACTACGTCTACGAAGACGGCGACAAAGACACGGCCCTCTACACCTACGACGGCAAACAGCTCCAGAAAGTGTCGAGCCCCTCTGGCAAAGACTACTACACCGTGACCTATGATGGCAAGAAAGCCAGCAAGATCGAGGCCTACAGCGGCACTGAGCTTCAGATGTCGGCCGAGCTTGTGTACGACGGCAAGAAACTCTCCTCGGTTACGATGTCCTATCCCCAGAACGAGCCCAGCGATGACGACTGGAAGAGCATCAGACGTTCCTACACCTACAAAGCCCTCTGCTGCGTGCTTCCCACCAACGCTGTCGAGACCATCCTCAGCCAGCGTGCCAAGATGCAGAACAAGGGTGCCAAGGGCATGACCACCATGACCGCTACCCTCACCTGGGACGGCAAGAACCTCAAATCGATGGCTATCCCCTACAAGTATGACTCCTACACGATGAACATGTCTTACACCTATACCTATGACGACAAGACCAACCCGTTCCACGACTTCCTCGGCACCGCCATCGGTATGGATTTTGCTGGCTACTGCAGCGCCAACAACGTGCTGACCGCCACCGATGCAATGTCTATAGCTGAGATGCCTGGCTTCGACCAGACCAGCACTGAGAACTACACCTACGAGTACGACGGCAAATACCCCACCAAGGTTACTCGCGTTGAGAAGGGTGAGAACGGCGAAGCCAACAACAGCACCACCGTCACGGCCTACACCTATCTTTGATAAAATATAATCAAGGCTTGGCGGGCGGAAGTCCGCAAAGCCTTACCACAAAAGGGCATCCCCTCCATGAGGGCGGTGCCCTTTCTGTTTATACAGCCATTGGGGCTTGTATGCGCTATTTGGCGAGGTAGGAGCGGCGCACTTCTGCGGGGAACTTCTCTATGGCGTAGCGTAGCGCGGTGCGCGGCATTGACTGGTATCGTGGCACCTCTTCGCCTTTGGCAGGGCTTTGCAGGTATGTGTGCAGGCGGTGTTCATCGCGTTTGCCGGCTTCGCGCAGTAGCCAGCCCACGGCTTTGTGTATGAGGTCGTGAGAATGGTGCAGAAGCAGGTCGGCGATGGCGTAGGTGTCGTCGAGACGGCCGTGCCGCAGGAACTGCATGGTGCTGACGATGCCTATGCGCTGCTCCCATATCGTTGAGCCATTGACGGCAAGGTCGTAGAGCGTGGCGGCGTCCTTGTCGAGCAGCCACGAGCCAAGCAGCTCGTAGCACGAGAGGTCGACGAGGTCCCAGTTGTTGATTGCGACGAGGTGCGACAGGTAGAAGTCGATGCAGGCTTTCTGCGTGACGACGGGCTTCTTGGAGGCGGGCCGTGGCTTGGCGTGCTTGAACTGTTGCACCAGGACCAGCAATGCCGCCAGTCGCACTTCGTGCCATTCTGAGGCAAGGCACTCCTCAAGCTCGTCGAAGGTGCATGTGCTCCACAGCTCTTTGACGACGCTGCGTGTTACGGGTACCTTCACGCCGAGGAACTTGTCGCCTTCGCCGTATTGACCTGGGCCTGTCTTGAAGAAGCGGGCGAGGTTGACGGCTTGCCGCTCGTCGCGGTGGCTGATTATCGTTGCTGTCAGTGTGTTCATAGTGATATTATTCTTCGGCTGCCATGGGCAGTGCTTCGGGTTCGTCGGTGGGGTAGGGGAGCGTGGTATGCCGTTTGTAGATCGACAGGAGGTTGCTGTTTAGCAGCATCTCCACTTCGCGCATGGTGGTCTCCAGATGTTCGGCGGTAAGCTGACATTCCCATATCACTATGACCTGCCAGCCGTTCTCGCGCAGTATGCGGTAGTTGGCAGCGTCGCGTTCGCGGTTGCGCCGTATCTTTGCCTGCCAGAAGTCGCGGTTGGTCTGCGGAATCTTGCAGCAGCCTTCGTGGCCGTGCCAGAAGCATCCGTTGACGAATATGGCTGTGCGGTAGGGCCGCATGACGATGTCGGGCTTGCCTGGTACCGACTTGACGTTGAGCCTGTAGCGGTAGCCGTTGCTCCATAGCCAACGGCGCACTTTCAGCTCGGGCTTGGTGCCCTTGCTACGTATGTGCGACATGCATCGGTGCCGCTGCTCGGCTGTCATGGTGTCGGTCATTGTGTGGGTAACGCGAGCGGTGCCTTTTTTATTGCGTAGAAGGCGTGAAAGTAGCTATGTTGATTTATAGTTGATAAAAAGGCGTAAAATAATGCCGCCAGTCTTTAAAAAAGTAGTAACTTTGCATTTCCAATGCGTTGTTGCATGATGCTGTGCGACGCGCTGATGAATTCATATTTATTAACCGATATAACAAGAAAGAAATGAGTTTATTGTATCTTATTCTCCAAGCCGCGCCCCAGGGCAATGGTATGGGCGGCATGTTGTGGCTGTTTGTTGCGATGATTCTGATCATCTGGCTGATGGGCGGCTCGCAGCGCAAGCAGGCCAAGCGCGAACAAGAGTTCCGCAAGGCGATGAAGAAAGGCGACCGTGTGCTGTGCGGTGGGTCGCTGTATGGCAAGGTGCACGAGGTTGGCGAGACCACCGTCGAGGTCGAGCTGGCCAACGGCGTTGTAGCTACCGTCGAGAAGAGTGCCGTCACACCGGCTCCCGAAGAGAACCAGGCTGCTGACAAGAACGCGAAGAAGTAAGTCGCGGCAGATAGCGGTATGACAGGCACCGGCACAGACTCAGGGCAATCAAGGCCGACGGCACAGCACGGACGCGGTGGGTCGCGACAATGGCGGCAGTGGCGCTCGTTTGTGCTCATCTTCGGCGGCACGCTGCTGCTGTGGGTGGCCGTGGCTATGACCGACGAACACGAGTACCTGCACCGCTACAGGGTGGAGTATTCAGGCTACGACACTGTGCGCTACGCCATGACCCAGGCCGACACGGTGCTGGAGCTCACGTGGACGGGCAACGGCTTCTATGCTTTGAGAAGCACCCTCGGGCGTGGCAGCGACACGGCTCTGCGTATCGATGTGTCGTCATGCCTGCCGTCGCCGCTCGGCGACGAAGTGGCGGTGACGCTCGACGATGCCGCGCTGCACCGTCTGGTCGACCCCATGCTGCTGTCATCGCATGTCAGCAAGGTGGTGTACGGCAGTGTGCCTTTGCGGGTGCATATAGCCTCGCGCGAGAAGCGGCGCGTGCCGGTGCGGCTGCGCGATGCCGAGTTCTCGTTTGCCAACCAGTATGGCTTGGCGGGTGAGCCGACGCTCGAGCCCGACTCGTTGTGGGTGTACGGAAGCCGTTCGTCGCTCGAGCATATAGCCGAGCTGTATACCGCGCCATGCCGCACGTCGGGCATAAACCGCTCATCGGCTTGCCGCATAAAGCTCGACGCGTCGTGGCGGCAATACAGGGATGTGAGGGTCGAGGCCGACGAGGTCGAGGTGTATCTGCCCGTGGCCCGTTTCGTAGAGCGCAAGTTCACGGTGCCTGTGCGTTGTGACGGCGGCGACTCGCTGTCGCGCGTGCGTCTCTATCCCGACAAGGTCGACGTGGTGTGCTGGATACCGCAGAGCGAATACCGCAATGTGTCGGCCGACGACATCACTGCCGTTGTCACGGCGACTCACCGCGGCCAGAGCCTGCCCGTGCGTGTGACACATTTCCCGCAGACGGTACGCATCAAGTCGGTGACTCCGTCAGAAATACAATATGTGATTATCAAATGATACGTGTTGCACTTACAGGAGGCATAGGCTGCGGCAAGAGCGTGGTGGCTGCCGAGTTTGCAAAGCTCGGCGTGCCGTGCTTCGAGGCCGACCGTGTTGCGGCGGCCTATTACGACGACCCCGCCTTCGTTGTCGAGGTGCGGCGTTTGTTAGGTCCTGGTATTATGTCGCCCGACGGCGGTGTTGACAAGAAGGCCGTCGCCCGCCTTGTCTTCAACGATGCCGCCATGTTGCAGCAACTGTCGCAGCTGATACATCCGCGCGTGATGGCCGACTTCGACCGGTGGGCCTTGCTCCATGCCGACGCTCCCTATGTGATATGCGAGGTGGCCATACTTTACGAATACGGCTTGCAGCAGCGCTTCGACAAGGTGGTGTGCGTCTACCTCGACCTCGAGGAGCGCCTGCGGCGCCTTGTGCTGCGCGACCGTTGCAGCCGCGAGGCCCTCATGGCGCGTATCGCCAACCAGATACCCGGCGAAGAGAAGCTTATGCGTGCCGACTACGTAGTGCTGAACTACGAAGGCAACCCGCGAAGCCGTCAGGTGAAGTATATCGACCGTCAGCTGCGTAACTTTACTTAAAAACCGCGTCAGCCTCTATCACATCTATCGTCTCTATCGCATCTATAATCTTTCAACCGCGTCAGCCACTTAAAACTTAGAACTAATAGCTTATAACTAAAAGATGCGTCATCTACTACCCATTGTATTATTTCTATTGTGCGGTCTTGCCACTACAAGTCTGCACGCCCAGCATCATAAAAACTCGCAGGCCACGCCGTTGGCGCAGGCCGCCGACCGGTGGGTCGACTCGGTGATGAACAAAATGTCGCTTCGCGAGCAGGTGGCGCAGCTGATGGTGGTGCGCGTGCCGCGCCAGATGAACAAAAAACAGCAGCGCGAGTTCGACAAGCTGATATCCTCGCAGGGGGTGGATGGCGTCTGCTTCTTTGCAGGCACCAGCCACGAGCAGCTGCACATGACGCGCCACCTGCAGCAGGAGGCTCGCGTGCCGCTCATGGTGAGTATCGATGCCGAGTGGGGCTTGGGTATGCGCCTGACCGACTGCTATTCGTTCCCGCGGCAGATGCTCATAGGCGCCCTGCCAGAGGAGTACGACAGTCTTGTGTACGAGATGGGCTGCGCCGTGTCAGAGCAGTGCCGCAAGATGGGCATACATGTCAACTTCGTGCCGGTGGTCGACCTCAACTCCAATCCCGCCAACCCAGTCATAGGCACACGTTCGTTCGGCGAGAACCGTCAGCGCGTGTCGCGCAAGGCCGCCATGTACGCCGCCGCCCTGCGGCATAACAATATCTTGGCCACCGCCAAGCATTTCCCTGGCCACGGCAACACCGAGACCGACTCGCACCACGACCTGCCTATAATCAGAAGCAGCGCCGCCATTATGGACTCGCTCGACCTCTACCCCTACCGCCAGATGATGCGCTCGGGCTTGCCGGGCGTTATGATAGGCCACATGCACGTGGAGGCCTACGACACCACGAGTGGACTGCCGTCGTCGCTGTCGCCGGTCATCGTTACCGACCTGCTGCGCAAGCGTATGGGCTTTCGCGGACTCGTGTTCACCGACGGCTTGGATATGAAAGCCGTTACCAAACAATATAAAGACGGGCAGGCCGAGCTCCTGGCCTTGCGTGCCGGTGCCGATGTGCTGCTTCTGCCGCCCGATGCCAAGGTCGCCATCAAGACCATCGAGGAGGCCGCCAAGTGCGACACAGCCTTGCAGAGGATTATCGGCGACCGTTGCCGCCGTGTGCTGCGCGCCAAATATCGCTACGTTGTGCTGCCTCAGCGCCATAACAAACTTGATGTGCCGAGCCGCGAGGACCGCGAGCGCTGCGAAAAGATAGCCTACCGCATGGCCACTAAGGCCATCACGCTGATAGAGAATCCCCAGGCACTGCTGCCGCTCGACGGCGAGGCTCGTGTGATGAGGGTGACGGCTGACGCCATGCCGGCAAGGGTGCAGCAGGGCGCATACGACGCCGTAGTGGTCGACCTCTGCTGCAGCCTTACCCCTGGTCGCAACGCCAGCTACGGTGTGGCCGACACCACATGGACCTCCCTGGCGAGGCTCGCACGCTGCGGCATTCCCGTGGTGCTACGCATATTCGGAAGCCCCTATGTGCTGGGCTGCAATGGCTACAACCGCCTGCTGGCCGACAGTGCGCAGGTGGCTGTGGTGATGGCCTATCAGAACCACCCGCAGGTGCGTGCGGCGGCCGACTCGCTGCTGTACGGCACCGAGCATTTCGTGGGCTTGCTGCCCGTCACGGCAGGCCGCTATCCCGAAGGTTATAAGTATAAGGTTCCGAAAGCCGTGGCGCAGTCCGACCCCGACGCGTTGCTGAGGGCGGCAGGGCTCGACGTGGAGGCGTTCCGCAGGATTGACAGCATAGCCCTCGACGGCATCGCCAAGAAGGCCTACCCGGGCTGTCAGGTGCTGGTGGCCAAGGATGGCGCTGTGGTGTACAACCGATGCTACGGACGGCTTACCTACGACAAGGATGCGCCCGTGGTTGACACCAACACGGTCTACGACCTGGCCTCGCTAACCAAGGTGGTGGCCACTACCTTGGCGGTGATGCGCCTGGTCGATGCAGGCAAAATACACCTCGACGACCACCTGTCGCGCTACCTGCCTTACCTGAAGCATACCTCGCACAGCAAGATAACCGTCAAGCAGGCACTGAGCCACTGCGCACGCCTCAAAGCCTTCGACGCCTACTGGCGCGAGGTGCCGCTCTACAGCGCCTCCGACATCGACACCTCTGAGGCTCTGCAGGTGGCTCCCGACGGCTATGTGGAACGCAACGCGGCCGACATAGTGCTGAAGCAGATAGCGGCAAGCAAGCCCAACAAGGAACGCGGCTACGTCTACAGCGACTTGGGCTTCATACTGTTGGCCGACATGGTGCGTTATGTGTCGGGCCAGACAGTGGATGTATTCATGCAGCAGCAGTTTTACGAGCCGCTTGGCATGACGAGCACCGCCTACCGTCCCTTGCAGCACGGCATCGACATTCATCGCATAGCCCCCACCGAGGAGCTGGAGGTGTACCGTCAGTGTGCGCTGCGCGGCTATGTGCACGACCCCAACGCGGCGGCCATGGGCGGCGTGGCAGGCCATGCCGGACTCTTCTCTACGGCCGCCGACCTTGCGCGCCTGTACCTCATGCTGCTCAACGGCGGCGAGATGGACGGCCGCCGCTACCTCTCCGAGCAGGTGCTGCAGCAGTTCAACCACCGCTACTATGTCCATCAAGGCAACCGCCGTGCCCTTGGCTACGACAAGCCCCTGATCAACGACCCAAGCAAGCATGTCTCACCCTACGCTTCGCAGCAGAGCTACGGCCACACGGGCTTCACGGGCACCATGGTGTGGGTCGACCCCGAGGAGGACCTTATATACATCTTCCTCTCCAATCGCGTCTGTCCCGACGCCAAGGAGAACCGTCTTGCAAAGCTAAACATACGTACAGCCATACAGGATGAAATATATAAATCGATAGAGCAATGAGCCGTTTCTTTACTTTTCTGGCAATGGGGCTCGGCTGGTCGTGCGGCGGGCCTATAGGCGGGCTGATAGGAGCCCTTCTGGGCGGCGCCATCGACAGGCGTGTGTCGGGCAATAACGCTCCACGCCTCGACTACAGCCATGGCGCCCATGGACCCACGGGCTCTTCGCACCGCGGCCCCTACAGCAATACCGGCAACGACAAAGACCTTATCGTGTCGCTCGTGGTGCTCATAGCCGCCGTGATGCGTGCCGACGGTGCACCGCGCCAGTCCGAACTGAACTATGTCAAGAAGTTCCTGCGCAGGAACATGGACGAGGACGAGGCCAAGGAGATGCTGCACATATTGCGCGGACTGATTAATATGCCCGAGGCTATTGAGATCGACGATGTGTGCCGTCAGATCATGGTCAACACCCAGTATGCCACGCGCTACCAGATGTACGACTTCCTCTTCGGCCTGGCCTGTGCCGACATGGAGTTCTCGGTCGAGGAGCACCGTCTGTTGCAGGAGATAGGCCGCAGCCTGGGCATAAGCCGCAGCGACTACATGTCGATCAAGGCCCGCCGTGTGTCGGGCTCGACGCGCCAGGGCACCTCGGGCAACGCCGGCGGCAGCTACAGCAGCGGCTCAAGCTACAGCGGCACCGGCCGCAGCAAGCCCGACCCATACGCCGTGCTTGGCGTCTCGCCCTCGGCTACCGACGACGAGATAAAGAAAGCCTACCGTCGCCTCGCCATGAAGTACCACCCCGACAAGGTCGAGTCGCTCGGCGAGGAGATGAAGCGCAACGCTACCGAGCAGTTCCGCACCATCAACGAAGCCTACGAGACGGTGAAAACCCTCCGCGGCCTTAAGTAGCCGCATACAGCGTCGGAGACGCTACACGCGCAAGGCGCTAATAAGACCGTACAAGCGTAGCGCAGTGCGGTCAGCGCATGAGTATACATGAAGGCCTCTCGGAGAGAGGCGACCTCGTTCCCCCGCGCTGACCCCACGCTTCCCCTGCGCCGCACTCCGCGCCGTCCTCCATTCCGCACTCCGCGCCGTCCTCCATTCCGCACTCCGCGCTGAACCCACGCCGCCATCAGTCACAGTACTCCAAGTCCCCGGAGTATAGAGCCTCAACAGGGAAGCTCAAATCCGCGTGCTCCCCATCCCCTTCCCAACCCAAACAAGGGGTAGATAAGGAGAAGGTAAAGACTATATAAAGAGTTGGTCCAACCAACTCTTTATCAACTATATACTTACACTTTATGAAAACCTTGTCAAATTGGGGGTGGAGTCGAATTTTGTGCGAAATTTCAAATAGCGTGCAAGTGGTTGATATATAAATGAATATTTATGCTATGGCGGCTTTGTGTGCTTTGGGGTGGGGAATATGTTGTTTTGGATGGTTACAAGGGTTGCGGTTGGAGGGGGTGGAGGTGGGATTGGATGGTGGAATGGTGGGGTGTTAGTTGCTGATTGTCTTGGGTTTGGCGGTTTATAATACAAAAAAGTGCGGCGGGTTTGGGGAAATTGTGTATTTTTGCTGTCGATTTCAGAGCGAAATCACGGAGCGTTATTCCTCGTCTTGCGAGTAGAAACCTGAGAAATTTCTATATAGAAACAAGAGAGCGGATAATGGCTTCACGCGTGTTTGCGTGGGCTGTTTGCTGCATCTTTTTCTAAGGTATATTCTCAGGACCTCTACTCGGAGAAGTGGTTTACGGCACCACGCTTCTTTTGTTGTATTGCCTTATCGCGGTGCGGATAAGAAAAGGTATACCTAACGAAGTATGCAACACAAAGATAACGGCGGCAATGCCGTGTATGAGGCTCCCATATTGACTGTTGTGGAGTTCCGCGTGGAGAGCGGATATGCCACCAGCATTGCGGATGGGATTGCCGTGAATGGCAATGAAATGGTTGAATTGATTACGGATGAGGGCGGCAGCGAATTCGACGATGGCGACTTCTTCTAATGTGGAAGTCTTTGTCGTTAATCGGGAACACAACAACATGTACAACTAAACAGAAGAAACACAACGATATGAGAAAGATATTCCTTTCCATTACGGTGGTGGCGATGCTGCTGGGCATGGCATCGTGCAAGAAAGAGGATGCGACTAACGGGCTCTCGTTCAAGGCCACGGCGGAGCGGTCGAAGGATGATGAGAAACTGTCGCTGGGCAACGGCTCGATGCTGTGGAACAGTGGCGACAGCATTCGCATATACGACAATGCGGGCAACTGCGCCAACTTTGTGCTGAGCGCGGGAGCGGGGAGTGCCAGCGGCACTTTCGATCGCGGAAGCGGTGCGGCGATAGGTGCAGGGCCCTACAAGGCGGTGTATCCCGCGCGGTTCTACACAGGGAGCAGCGAGGTGACGCTGCCCAACATGCAGCGCACCATGGACGGTAGCCTGCGGGAACTGCCGATGTACGCCACGGGGAGCGGCAACGAGCTGCAGTTCTACAACATCTGCGGGGTTGTTCGGTTCCGCCTCACGGCCTCGGGCGTTAGAGTGCGGGGCATAGTTGTTACTACTAATGTAGCCACCAACGGGGCGGCAACCATATCTGGCTCAGGTGCTTCGACAACCATAGGTACGCCCAACGGAACGAATACCACGACATTGCTGTGCGAGACGGCGCAGGACATCACGTCGGGACACGACTTCTATATGTACCTGCCTGCCGGAAGCTACAGCACGTTTGATATTAAGCTGTTGGCGGACGACTGGTCGTCGTGCACCAAGAGCGCGAGGACGGCCATCACTGTGCAGCGGGGCAAGATTAACACCATAACGCTGCGGAGCCTCACGTTTGCCGACCCCGGCGTACTGCCCGGAGAGTTCTCGGTGGCGAACGGGCGCACGGTGCGCTTCTCGATGGGCAACCTGCAGTATATAGGCAGCGCGGCGACTCCTTACTGGAAGTTCGCTGAGCACCAGTACGACTACCTTGGCACCACCACAGGCCAGAACTCCGACCGCACGGACGTGGACCGCGACCTCTTCGGCTGGGGAACAAGCGGCTACCACGATGCTGCCGACATTTACAACGTCAATTACCAGCCATATTCCACATCAAAGGACACCGTAAATGTCACCTACAACTGCTGGGGTTATGGTCCATCTACCAATATGGCCGACTGCAACTTGACAGGCACCAGTGCCAACTACGACTGGGGTGTGTACAACGCAATCGCGAATGGCGGCAACGCCGCAGGCCTGTGGCGCACGCCGACCAGCAGCGAGTGGGACTACTTGATATACACTCGTGCTGCCTCGACGGTGAACGGCACGACCAACGCAAGATATGTGAAGGCTAAGGTAAACGGTACAAATGGCGTGATATTCTTCCCCGACAATTATGCCCATCCCTCGGATGTTGCATTACCTACCGACATCAACACATCGGGCGTGGTCTTTACAGGAGGCGACTACACCGCCTCCGACTGGATGGCTATGGAGGCTGCGGGTGCAATGTTCTTGCCGGCTGCAGGTCAACGTACCGGTACGAGTGTCAGCGCCCCAGGGAAGGACGGTTTCTGCTTATCGTCGTCTTGTTGGTATTCTCTTAACAGCAATTTCGCGTTCAGTGTGCTCTTCTTCAATACCTACCTGTCCATATACTCAAACGACAAGTACATTGGAAGATCCGTACGGTTAGTACGGGACTAAAAACACTTCGCGCTATTCGGCGGGGTCGGGTTGTTGGAGGCTGCGGGAGGAGATGGCGTAGCCGCTTTTCTTGCTTGGGGTGGGCGAGATGCTCATCTCTATCTGCTCTTCCCTCACGCCGAGCTCCATCATGTGCTGCATGACGTAGTTGTTGCGGCTCTGCGCGGTGAGGATGGCGCTGCTGTCGGCGGCCTGGCGGCCCAGCTGGTGCTCGAGGCAGATTATTATGGTGGTGTCGTAGTTGGCAATCTTCGACAGCTGGTCCAGCACGTAGAACTGCTCCGAGGTCAGGTCCTGCTGGTTCACCTCTACGGGCAGGAACTCCATGTTGCCGCTGTTCTTTATGCCCAAAGCCTTTGCGGCGTTGTTGAGCGGCGAGGTGGCCACCTTCACCAGCAGGTTGCCGAGGGTCTTCCACACCATCTTCATGTAGCTGAACTCAGGACTGTCGATGTTGCCGCTTACGGGTATGTCGAGGCTCACCTGGTCGTTCTTGTCTTTCAGCACATAGAGGGCCGCCTTGAGCGGTATGTTCATGGCCGAGTCAACATCCTTGCGGCGCTTGCCCACTTCGGGCTTGTACAGGTCGATGTTGTTCTCGCCCAGCAGCTCGCTGTTGTTGATGCTGTTGTCGCTGGTAAACGAGAAGGTGCCGTCGGTGAACGGCTGTCCCAGGTAGGCCACGCTGTAGGGCGACAGGTCTTTCAGCTGCACGTTCTTTATGCGCAGGGTCAGCTGCAGGTGCTGCTTCAGGTTGCCCAGCGTGCCCGACACCTCGGCGGCGGCAAAGCCGTTGTGCGGCAGCTTGGCGCTGAGGCGTGCGCGGCTCTCGCCGTTGGTGGATATGTTGTTGGCTGTGATGTTGATGTTCCTCACGGGGAAGTGGAACTTGTCGGGCAGTGTGTGGTCGTTGTAGGTGATGGCGGCGTCCTTTATGGCCAGTTCGCCGATGCTGAGCTGCATGGGCTTTGACGGGGTCGAGGCCTGGGCTGCGGGCTGCTCCGCAGGCTGTGCCGCGGTGTCGGCAGCCGCTGGGGTGGGCGAGGGGATGAGGCGGCTGAAGGTGTTGCCGTCTTTGTCGAGCTCAAACAGCGCCTCGAGGTTGTCTATCTTCACGTGCTGTACGTCGAAGATGTTCTGGCTGAGGATTATCTTGTTCACGTTGATGTCGAGGTTCTCGCATTCCAGTATGCTCTCGCGGTGCTGGTCGTGTATGTCCACGTCGTTGAGTGCCAGGGTGCCGTGGAACTTCATGTTGGTGATGTCGCTGAGGTTGCCGTCGGCAAAGAGGTGCGCGTTGAGCTCGCCCTCCATCTTGCCCACCTGCACAGCCCCCTCCAGGAAGGCTTTGGCGTTGGCAAGGTCAATCTTGTCGAGGGTCAGCTCGGCATGCAGGTCGTTGTTGCCCATGTTGTACTGCACCGCCGTGGTCAGCTCGCCGCCTTCGGCCATCTGTAGCGACACGCCCGCGTCGGTGTTGCGGCTGCCGTCAAAGTACACGCCCGGCACCACTATGTTGATGTTCTTTATGTCCCAATGGCTGCCGCGGTTCAGGTCGGCATAGTGCAGCTGCCAGCGGCTCAGGCGTATCTTGTAGAACCCCAGCTTCCAGGGGCTCGACGTGGTGTCGGTCTCTTCCTCCTCGTCGCTGCCGAAGTGGTCGATGATGCTGCTGAAGTTGAACACGCTGTCCGTCTGGCTTACGTGCACGTCCATGTCGGTAAGGGTCAGGTGCCGCACCTTCACCTCCTGATGCAGCAGCTTGCGCAGAGCCACCGACACGTCGAGCGTGTCGAAGCCGGCAAACTTGGTGCTCTTGTCCTCTTCGTACACCTGCAGGCCGTGCACCTTTACGCGTCCGGTTATGATGTTCACGCCCACGTGTTGCACATCCATCTTGCGGCCGATAAGCTTCTCGCCGTTTTTGTTTACGTAGTTTTTGGCTATCGGACCGGCCAGCACGCTGGCAATAACGAGCAGCAGTATAATCGCAACTGCTATGATGATAATGATTTTCAATGCTTTGTTCATGATGGGGATTATATAGTAGAAGTTGCAAAAATACAAAATATTCCGAAAAGGATGTTATTATATGTGGTGATTTTGGAAAAAAGTGTAATTTTGCATATCAAACACTTGTCTTGATTATGAATGCAATTACAGCAAAACCAACACTTTTACGTCTGGCTATAGTCGACGTGGCACTCGTCGTTTTGGCATGTCTGGTGCCTACCCTCTCGCATATCACCGCCTTGCCGCTCTACCGGCTCAACCCCATGCTCCTTTTCATCCTGAGCGGCATGCTGCTGGTCGCCGACCGTCGCAACGCCGTCGCCCTGGCGCTGCTTCTGCCGTTGGTGTCCATGCTTGTGGTGGGAATGCCCGCCCCGGCCAAGGCCCTCTGCATGATTGTCGAGTACAGCGCCGTGGTGCTGCTCTACACCGTGGCCGAGAGGCGCTTCGCCCTGCGCACCAGCCCGTGGCTGACGATGATGGCCCTCCTGGTGGCCATGCTGGTAGGCAAGCTGCTCTTCTATGCCCTCAAGGCCATGATTATAGCCCCCGACGTGCTCGTCGGCACACCCCTCCTCCTGCAGGCCTCGGTGGTGCTTGTCTCGGCCGTCGTCTTTGGTTACCTCATGTACCGTCAGTCCCGATAGTCGCCCATGCCCAACGTCGCTGTAGTCCTGGCCGCAGGCCTTGGCCTCCGTGTGGGAGGCGATACACCTAAGCAGTTCTTGCCGCTCGACGGCCGTCCCGTGGTAGCTCACAGCATCGATGCCTTCCAGCAGGCCGACGGTATCGACGAGATATGCGTCGTGGTGCATCCCGACTGGCGCGGCCGCATGCAGACCATAGCCTCCGAATATGGCTGGTCCAAGCTGCGCAAAGTGGTCGACGGCGGCGACGAACGCTACCTCTCCTCACTCAACGCCATCGCGGCTTTTCTCGATTATCCCGACTCCACCAACCTCCTCTTCCACGACGCCGCGCGTCCCTGGCTCTCGCAGGCGGTCATCGCCCGCGTCCTCGACGCCCTGCGCCTCCACGAGGCCGTGGGCGTGGCGGTGCCCAGCACCGACACCGTGTGGGAGGTGCGTCCCGACTTCCAGCCATCCGCCGAGGTGTCGCGCTTCGTCGCTCGCATACCCGACCGCCGCACCATGTGGCGTGCGCAGACCCCCCAGGCCTTCCGCCTGCCGCTCATACGCGACGCCTACCAGTGCGCCCTGCAAGACCCCCGCTTTCAGGCTACCGACGACTGCGGCGTGGTGCGCCACTACCTCCCTTCGGTTAAGATCCATGTCGTCGAAGGCGAGGAGCGCAACCGCAAAATCACCTTCCCCTCCGACCTGCAAGGTATCAACATATAATGGAACGCCTGCAATCCATCGACCTGCTGAAAATCATCGCCATGTTTGGCGTGATTTCCCTTCATTCCACAATGCTGTACATCACCCCGGGTGCTACAGGCCTTGCTGATATCGTCTACGACATGGGTGTGATTTCCGTGCCGTTGTTCTTCATGGTTAGCGGCTTCTTCCTCATCCCGCGCAGGCGTACCATGAAGTACTGCCTAATGAAATCGTTGAAATACATCCGTTTCATTGTCTCGATGGTGCTCCTCTTCTGGGTGGGCTATTCTTTGTTCTTCGGTCTCGACGTGGCCCTGCTTGTCAAGTGGCTCACAGGCACCTTGCTCACCCACGGCCCCTTTGGCGTTTTCTGGTATCTCTGGGCCGTCATCCTGTGCCTGCTGATAACCCCGTTGCTCAACAGCCTCTTCTCCAGCCACTCCAGACTCTACACCGCCTTGTTACTGGCCTTGTGGCTGTTGTGCACCCTCATCTTCTCCAACACCATGCAGGGCGGCCTCTTTGAGGCGCGAATCCCCGCCCTGGCCAAGGTCTACGCCTGGTTCTTCTTCTACATGCTCGGCGGCGAGTTGAGCCGCAGGGATGTGCCGCGTATACCCGTCGCAATACCCTTGCTGCTCTTCGCTTTCGCCATATTCTATATGGAATATTGCGGCAGGCGTGTAGGCAGCGAGTATGCCTCGGTCTTCTACCTCTCGGTGCCCGTAACCGTGCTGTGTATTGTCCTGTTTCTGTATTTCAAAGGCCTGAACATCAGCGGCAATAAAGCCGTGCAGGCCCTGTCGCAGACCTTCCTTCCCGTCTACGCCGTGCACAATGTCATCATACAGTTCCTGCCGCGCTTCTACGACGGCCTCTGCATAGCCCCGCTCATCAACTGGGTCGTGATAAGCCTGCTCTCCGTCGCTTTCGGCCTTGTGGTCAACAAGCTGCCCTACGTCAACAAGCTGTTTAAGGCATAGCTCCACCCCACGTCACAGCGGGTACGCCTCGGTTATATGCTGTCGGCACAAGGCCCTTCCGGCCCGATATAGTGGTTCTGGTCGTACAGGCGGTAGAGGTCGGTAGTGTGGTAAGGCTCCACCTTGCGGCCGTCGACGTAGCTGCCGTCGGTGTAGTCCCAGTCGAAGTCGGCCCGCAACAGGTCAAGACTGTCTATTATGGTCAGCTCAGCTTTCGCAGGGGGATAATAGGATGGGTTGAGTCCGAAGAGCCAGCGCTCCGACAAGCCGTGCCGTTCGTACAGAGGCATCCCGCCCTCGCTGAACAAGCCGCTCCGTTCGTGGTAAAGCACGTACCTCCCGTTGCTCCATAGCCTTTTCTGCGGAAGCGACGCGCACACCGCGAGCAGGACGATAAGCACATACATGACGGCGATATATGTGGCCGATGTCAGGAGCTTGACAGCCCAATGCCTCTTCTGCCACTCGTGCACTACGAGCAGCGTTGCGAACACCATGGTCATGACGACGCACGCTATAAGCAGATACACATCGAGTTGCCCTACGAGGTGGTTGAATTTGTAGCCCAGTGCGACGCGCACCGAGGCATACGCCGCCACGAGCGCCCCCCAGGCCAGTCCCACCGCAAGCAGCCGTCGGCCCGCCTTCGTCGCCGTTTTTCTGCCGTCGTTTTCCATGATGTGTGCGTTTGTTGAACCGTAGCGAATGCCCTACAGCATAATAACGCCCCCGCCGCAAAATTATTGCCCCCAGCCGAGCGGCAAAACTGCAGGCAACGGCACTTTGAGGAGGAATGGCCGCCCCATATTCCGCCCGTCGCCGCACCACCCAACCCTAGCAAGGAGTATATTTAGACAACATAAAGAGTACATAAGGAGTTGGTCCGACCAACTCCTTATCAACTATATACTTACTCCTTATGAAAAATTTGTTTTTTTAGGGGTGTTGCACAATATTTGCACGGTTGCTGCGTTATCGGGGCGTACATTCATAAAATCAAAGTGCTATGGCAAAGATGACGCAGGGAATCCTCGGGGGATTCGAAGGTAGTGTGGGACCGGTGATCGGCTACAAATGGAAGGATGTGTGGTGCATGCGCAGGCGGCCCACGCAGGTGTGCAACCCGCGCACGGAGAGGCAGATGGCCCACCGCAGGC
>JAGCUZ010000071.1 GCA_017962615.1 Bacteroidales bacterium
CCTCAAAGAGTACGGCGACAAGATTCCCGCCGACAAGAAGAGTGCCATCGAGAGTGCCCTCACCGAGTTGAAGGCAGCCCACAGCGCCCGCAACGTACAGCAGATCGACGCCGCCATGGCCAAGATCAACGCCGCCTGGCAGTCGGCCAGCGAGGATATGTACAAAGCCCAGCAGCAGGCCGGCGGTGCAAACCCCGGCGCCGGCTTCGACCCCAACAACATGGGTGGCAACCCCAACGCAGGTGCCGGCCAGCAGGGCAGCAACCCCAACGACAACGTCACCGACGTCGACTACGAAGAGGTTAAATAAAGTTATTATTCAAAAGAGGCAAGAGTTTACTTTCTCTTGCCTCTTTTTTTTTCTAAAAAATGAGAAGGTTTAGTTTAACTGAGCAAAAAATCATTCGCAAACTTGTTGTTGACGCGAGACAATCTTTTGATTATGTACTTGCGAATGTATATAATGATATTTTTTATCAACGCCGTGTCAAATATAGCAATGGTGAACTTGTTTTTTATCTAGAAGATATTAACACATTAAGTGATGTAGGCGATATATTATCAATAGAGAAAGAAATTATAGACATATCTATTCTTATTGATTATTTGATAAAAAATCGATATATAATTATTATTGAAGATCCTTCTAGCGCAGATCCCTTAAAAGAGATAGGTGGTTTCTTAACAGAAGGCCTTACTCCTGTAGGAAAGAAAATTGATACTAATGTGGCAAAAATCCTTGATGATGCAATGAATCATAGAGCATTTATTAGCGAGGATTTAGTTCAGCTAGTACAGAATAATTTTAAGACAATTGAGGACATGGCTTTAGACGAAGCGCGGAAACAGACAAATTATTCGCGCAAAAGCGTTATTTTCGCCATTATCGCTGTGATATTAAGTGTAATCATACCAATATTGTCGGCTTTACTATCCTCTAATGTTGTAAAGTTGGATTCAGGACAGTACGAGCAACTGTATAATTGCTGTGCAGATTATGAAAAAAACGTTGATATGGCACACCAACGACAGACAGATACGGTTATGGAAGTTATATATATTGATACATGCATCAAACATTAGAATATTTAAAAAGTCATGATAGGGCACCTATATGGATGCTCATTCTGTATCTCGAACGCATCTTTCCAAAACTTCATGAGCATGATTCCGAAAAATCATGCTCATGTTTTATATGCAATCATGCTCATGATTTTTGAAATCATGAGCATGATTTTGAAACTTCTTGCGCTTGGGATTTTGCGGACTACTTTTTCTTGCTCAACAAATCCTCGGCAGGACGGAACTTGGCTTCGGCCAAAGCGGCCTTGATGCCTTTGCTTGCACGAAAACGCAGGTTGACCTTCTTGATTTTATCGGGCGTCACCTCTTTCTCGCCGCGGCAATCTAGTCATCGTCGTCCGATTGATTACGTGCCACATAATATGCTTCAATAGCTGCTACTCCATAGAAGATTAATGATGTAAAGTCTACTTCTATCTCACATATATATTCACCCAAGAAACAAGATACTGCTGCGCAAATAGCGGCAATAACTCCAAACCAAAGTGTCTCACCACGGCCAATCCAACGTACAGCAAAACCGACAATGGCACCAACAACAAGTGCATAAGCGGAATGTTCATATTCAATCCACCCCACAACAAGCACCCATAAAAAGGTACACAATGCTGCTGCAATGGCACCACCCACAAAGGCTCCTATAATATAGCCTTTTGTTTCTTCTGTCGGTTGTTCGTTAGCAATACGGTCTTCTTCTGTAAGCCACTCGCCACAATGTTTGCATTTTCTTGCATCAGACAAAATTTCTTCGTCGCAATAAGGGCAATGTTTTATTTGGTTCTCCATTTTATCATTGTTTTTGATTACTGAAAAATTGATGTTATCTTTCCAAGGGTGCTCATGTCAGAATCGCCTGTCGTAAGACAGAAATTCACAATAGCCTCCCACTCATCATCGGAAAGCATATAGGGTATTTCCTTGAAATGAAGTTTCTGATTCCCCGATTTCACTGTAATTTCATGTCGGTCATAGTTGTCTTTTTGGTATCTGAACACACATTCATTTACCGATGCGGAAAGGCTATTCCCGTTCATGGTCTCAATGTGGATTTGTTCCCCGTCAACTTGAAATCTCTTTAAAAGCCAAGACTTGGGATTAAACCAATAGACTTGAGCCAACTTTTGAAGAAATGTCGGTTCATGTGTAGTAAAATCCATCTTTAGTGGTTCTGTAATTCCTGATTCGGGCTTGTCCAGCCATTCTTTACAATACTTGCATTTCTTTGCATTGGCAGAAATTTCTTCTCCACAGTAAGGGCATTTGATGGTTTCTAATGTGTTTTCCATAATTGTTATTATTGAATTAAATTGTTAAAGAATTTCTCCAGCGACGATTCTGTAATATCACAATGCCACTTGCTATCGCTGTCAACCGAGAACACACCCACTAAACCAGTATTCAACTCGGTAAACTTCCATATCTTGGCATCGGTGGATGTTTCAACTTTTTGGTACTCTGAAATAATTACATCGATAGCATTGTATTTTTCAAATACTTTTCCCGCCAAATTATTCCAACTATTTGTTTGGTTTTGGGATACTTGATTTAGGACAGTGTAGTATCCAGCTCCATCCTCTATTTGATTCCATAACTCATTTGTGTACTCCTCAAATATATCAATACTGTCACAGTATTTCTCCCATGACTTTTCATAGGCATACGAAGTGAGTTCCCCTCCCCAAAACCAAGATGCAGATTCTGACTCTTCTTCGTATTTTGAATAAGTGTCTGACATCACCATTGCAACTGCAATATTGTATTTTACGACATCTTCGATTTCCTCTTGGTATGCGTTTGGAGAAACCAAAAGATTGCCACAACTGGCAAACATCAGCAAACTTAATGTTGTTAAGACAATCTGTTTTTTCATTGTTTTGTATGTTTTAAATTTTAATATAATATTTTTCGGCTTCCAGCCATGAGCCGGAAGCCGATGTTGGTATAAGGATATGAAAAAGGCGTGAGACCTTCGTTTGTGAATCCTTATTTCTGAATCAGGTGACTGGTAAATACCTTTGGGCAAATAAGGAACGAACAATCCACGCCAACGCGTGAACTTGTCGTATCTTATTCTCGCCCATCAAGATTACCAGTCTTCGATTCAGGGGAACAAGCACTTCAAGCTCTATCTATTTTTTTCTATTTCTACGTTTTATGTCATCATCATTTTATCGATTTCACGCTGCAAAAATACACATTATTTTCAATGCTGCAAAATATTATTCCAATTCTGCTTCGATTTCTTCGATGGTGGGGAGCGAGGAGCGGAGGTCATTCGGAAGAGCCTGTCCGAGTTCATAGTCGGATACGCCTATAGGTTTGGCGATGTCTCGCAGCGCATACTCGGCTTTGATACGGTCTTTGGTACGGCACAGCAACAGGCCAATGGTCTTGTTGTCGCCCTCACGGCAAAGAATATCATCGACGGCAGAGCAGTAGAAATTCAGCTTGCCGATATATTCTGGCTTGAACTCCGTGTTCTTCAATTCAATCACCATATAGCGATGGAGGAAGGCGTTGTACATCAGCATGTCGATATAATAGTCGTCGCCAGACACCTCGATATGGTACTGCCGACCCATGAAAGCAAATCCTGCCCCCATCTCGACGAGGAATTTCTCGATGTGTTTTGTCAATCCAATCTCAATGTCACGTTCGTTGTACTGGTCGGTGAAAGTCAACATGTCGAAGATATAAGGGTCTTTGAGCATGGACTTCACGTCATCAGATTCGACTGTGGGAAGTGTTGTGTCGAAATTGTTGGCAAGCGCACCATGCTGGTTGTAGTAGTCGAGTTTGATAGTCTCGGCGAGATAACGGCGAGACCAATGGTTGACGACACACTGCGTCATATACCAGTAGCGGGCGCGGATGTCTTTGACCTGCTGGATGAGGAGAATATTATGTGACCATGACAAGTGTTTGATTGGCAGCTCAAAGTTATACTTGGGTAATTGTGAAACCGGTGGTTTCATATTTGATTGTAATTGTGAAACCAGTGGTTTCGTATTTGTTTCCAATTGCGCAACGGGTGGTTGCGTAATTGATTTTACCATGTTCAACTCCTTATTATATTCCTCGAAAAACTGAATCATAAACTGGCAGTTGCGGATGGTAAATCCCTTTAATTCAGGATAGAGGTTCTTCATGTCCGTTGCAAGCCGATCCAAGGTGCCTTTGCCCCAACCCTCAAGTTTTTGTGCCGAAGAGAGCATCTCACCAATGTCCCAATACATCCGTAAAAGCTCTTCATTGGCAGCATAAATGGCACGTTGCTGGGCTTGCGACACGCGCTGTTTCACCTGTCGGAGAAGTTGCGAATAGTCAAAGAGATCCAACTGTGCTTGTTTTCTCATAAATCAGTATTTTATCACGGTTGGCGGTTTCTGCAGCATAAGGGCGAAGTGTGCCTTCTACAACTAAGTCAACGTCGCGTCCGAGCAATTCCTGCAAGTCCATAAGCATACCGCCGTGGGTGAACAGAGTGAACGGTTTGCCTGAAGAATAGTCGGGGACAAAAAGAATATCCACATCGCTGCGAGGGGTCTCTTCGCCACGGGCAAAAGAGCCAAAGAGCCAAGCCTTCAGGACGGGTTGGGTCTTGAAGTAGTCGGCGATGGCTTGGGTTATCTGCGGGGTGCTCATGATAATTCTTTTTACAGTTGCAAAGAACAGATATTGCATCAGTTGCCGGTGTTGAACGGGTCGGCGACCAAATACTCGCACATGGGGAGGTGCTGCGCTTTTCTCCTCTTCCGGGTATTCCACATTTCCTTAGTGATGGCCTCCATGTTGTTGTGCTTTAGTTGGTTCCTGTAATTATCAAGGTGTCGTCTTTGCATTCTCTTCTCATTGCAAAGATACATAAAAATTATTATCTGATAGAATATTTTTGTTGAATGTTAGGGTTGTTTGGGTGATGGTATGGCTGATAATCGGCCTTGCGCCACTGTAAAATCACGTATTAAGACGACAAAAGAACGACGTGGATGCAAATATTTGTCACTATGTCTGTTTTTTTTTGTATTTTTGCACATCCTAATCTTATACAGCCATGACATCATTCAAGTTCAATCTCATTCTGTTGCTGTCGCTTCTGTCGGCCATGACGTTGCGTGCACAGGGCGACCACGATATACAGGTAATCGACGACGAGGCCTGCGGCTGCGAGCTTTATTTCATCGACGGTATCCAGACCACTCAGCAGGACGGCCGCTTCGGCTTTAAACGCGCCGACGGTACGGTGATAGTGCCCAACAAGTACATGTTTGTCGACAAGTTCCATGGCAACTATTGCATCGTGTACACCGACTACTACCAGACAGGCATCATCGACCGCACGGGTCGCGAGATTGCGCCGTGCATATATCAGGATATCACCTATCCCAGCGAAGGCTTGATCCGCGTGCAGCGCGACGGCTTCTTCGGTTACCTCGACACCACGGGGCGCACCGTTATAGAGTCTCAATACTACTCTGCCTCGGGCTTCTTCGACGGCCTTGCCGCCGTCGCCGTCTCGCCCGACAGTGGCGAGACCCTCGTGTTCGGCTTTATCGACACCGCCGCCCGCTGGGTCATCCAGCCGCGCTTCCAGTACGCCATGCCCTTCACCGAGGGACGCGCCGTGGTTAAGGAATACGACCGCTACGGCATGATAGACCGCACGGGTCGCGAGGTGCTGCCCATAAAATACGACTATGTGTCGATGCTCGAAAACGGACGGTTCTTCGCCCTCGACCCCGCGTTGGACCGCCTGGCGCTCTTCAGCAAGAAGAAGGCGCTGACGAAGTTCGTCTACCAGGACGTGCTGGGCTACAGCGAAGGTCTATACCTGGTGGTGCGCGACAGCCTGTACGGATTCATCGACGACCGTGGCCGCGAGGTGATACCGTGCATCTACAGCAGTGCCACGCCTATGAAAGACGGCTTCGCGCACGTGTCGATCCGCGGTCGCAACGGCATCATCGACAGGCGCGGGCATGTGCTGCTGCCGCTCGAATACGACGATTCGGGCTTCCGCTCGGAGGCATACGTCTTTTACGAAGGCTTAGCCCTTGTCGAGAAAGACGGCCGCTACGGCTATGTCGACACCAAAGGCAACGTGGTAATACCCATTAAGTACGAGTCGGGCTACAAGTTCACCGAGGGCATCGCGCCCGTGAGCCTAAAAGGCTCGTGGGGATACATAGACCATCAGGGCAACACCGCAATCCCCTTCGTCTTCGTCGCCGCCTCGCCCTTTGAGTACGGCCGTGCCGAGGTGGTATTCCGTGGCGAGGTGTACAAAATCAACCCCCAAGGCAAGTGCCTCAAGAACTGCCACGGCGTGAAGTTCTTCTAAATAGTTTCGTATTAAGAGATTGGTCGGCCTAAAGGCCTCAAAATCCCACAAAGTCGGAAATCAATTGCCGTCGACGAGGGGATAGGTGACGCGCAGGTGGTAGATGCTGGGCATCTTGTGCTTGAGGAGCTGGCGGATGCGGGTGATGTCGGCAAAGGTGATGTCGCAGTTGCTTAGCTGCTCTTCAGCTATCTTGCCGTCGATGATGCGGTCGACGAGCTGGCGGATGGCTTCGGCGGTGGGCTCGGGCAGGCTCTTGCAGGCGGCCTCGACGCTGTCGACGAGCATGACAACGGCGGTCTCGCGCGAGAAGGGTCGCGGCCCCGGGTAGCGGAAGGCTTCGGTGTCGAAGTCAAGGCCGCCGCTCTCCTGCCGCTGCTTGGCATAGAAATAGCCGGTGTAGGTGGTGCCGTGGTGGGTGCGGATGAAGTCGGTGACGCAGGCGGGAAGGTGGTAGCGGCGTGCAAGTTCGACGCCGTCGCGCACGTGCTGCGTTATTACGTGGGCGCTCTCCTGGTTGGTGAGGTCGGCGTGGGGATTGTAATCGGTGTTCTGGTTCTCGGTGAAATAGAGTGGGGCGTTGATCTTGCCGATGTCGTGGTAGAGTGCTCCGACGCGGGCGAGGAGTGCGTTGCCGCCTATCTCGCCAAGGAGGTCTTCGCAGATATTGGCCACCTGCATGGAGTGCTGGAAGGTGCCGGGGGCGGTGCGGCTGAGCTCGCGGAGGGCGGGGGTGTTGGTGCTGGATATCTCGAGGAGGGTGAGGTTGGTGGTGATGCCGAAGATGCGTTCGAAGATGTAGATAAGTGGAAGGGCGAGGAGCGTAAGCACGGCGTTGGCGAAGAAGATGGCGTAGCGCTCGGGACGGATGGTGGAGAAGGTGGTGTCCTGGCTGAGGATGCCGGCGGTGTAGATGAGCGAGTAGGTGCAGAACAGCACCAGCGCCACGACGAAGAACTTGCTGCGCTGCTCGAAGTTCTTTACCGTTATGATGCACATCATGCCGGCTATGAGCTGGTAGAAGATGAACTCGAAGGGGTTGGGCACCAGGTTGCCCAGGATGACTATGGTTACGATGTGGATGTAGAGCGCGGCGCGCATGTCGTAGAAGATGCGCATAAGTATGGGCACTATGCAGATGGGCACGGCCAGCACCCAGTCGGGGTTGATGCGCAGCACCGTGGAGGTGAGGGCTGCCGTGAGCAGTACGATGACGAATACAAAGGTGACGCTGCGGCCGTCGTTGAGTATACGGTGGCGGGTGTTCTTAAGGAACATATAGAGGGCCACAAAGGCGATGGCGCACAGAACGAAAAGGCCGAGGTAGTGCAGCGCGGGGTTGAACTCGGCCTGGCTGAGGTCGGAAAGCTCGTTCTCGAGCGACTGTATCTTCAATGCCTTCTCGGCCGATATGTATTCGCCTTTGGCGACAACGAGCTCGCCTTTCTGCACAAGGCTGCTGGTGTAGGTTATCTGCGACAGGCGCGAGTCGAGCTCGAGCTGTGTGCGCACCTCGTCGTAGCGTATGCTGGGCACAAGCACGGAGTCGGCAAGCAGGGAGGCTGCCTGTGCGGCAAGCTGCTCGTCGTGCAGGTGGCGGGATACAACGCGGTCGAGGTTCTGGGGCGTGTAGAACTCGTCGGCATGATGCTCGGAACCTACGTTGCCCTGCAGCAGCACCAGGGTGTGCTGGCTGGCGTCGGTGATTTCGGCGGGCAGGACGGTATAGCCGCGACGGTATATGTCGTTGATGATGCCTGGCATGGCATGGCGCAGGCTCGGATCGGCATGGATTGTCGACATCTTGTACAGCGCGCTGCTGCGTGCCGAGCTGTCGTAGCCGAAATAGAGCAGCATCTTGCCTTTGGCTTCGCCGACCTCGCGGTCGATTTCGCCTTGGGTCTTCAGCACGGCGAAGTCGCAAGGCGCATAGAGGTCGTCCTGCCGCCAGAAGCCGCCCTCGCTGTAGTCGTAGCCGGTGCCGGACTGCTGCTGAGGGAATATGAGCAGGATGATGGCTGTGGTGACCATCATGGCGGTTATCTTGTATATGGTGCTCAGCCGGGTGATAAAGAAGGATATGAGTTTTTTCATTGGAAATGGATTATAGATGGGATAGATATGTTAGATGCGATAGAGGGAATAGGATGTGATGCGTCAGCCACTTATAACTTAAAACTTAATAACTTGGAACTATTCATGATATTTTTCCCCATTCTTGGTTGTTGTCTTTTTCTATTCGGGCTTTCATGCCGCGGTGGATGTTTTGTTCGAGCAGGGGGTCGGCGGCGAGCAGGTCGGCGGCGGCCGAGTGGGCGGCATGCAGCATGGGACCGTCGGTGGCTATATTGGCCGTCTTGAGGTGCAACACGCCGCTCTGCTGCAGGCCCTCGAGGTCGCCGGGACCGCGTAGCCGCAGGTCGGCCTCGGCGATGGCGAAGCCGTTGTTGCTTGCCACCATGGTGGCGATACGCTCCTGGCTGGTGCGGCTCAGGTCGCTACGGGTCATCAGGATGCAGTAGCTCTGGTCGGCTCCGCGTCCCACGCGTCCGCGCAGCTGGTGCAGCTGGCTGAGGCCGAAGCGCTCGGCGTTTTCTATCATCATCACAGTGGCGTTGGGCACATCCACGCCTACCTCTATTACCGTGGTGGACACCATGATGTGCGATATGCCGTTCTTGAAACGCTGCATCTCGTACTCCTTGGCGTCGGCTTTCATCTGTCCGTGGACGATGCTCAGCTGGTATTGCGGCATGGGGAAGGCGCGCGAGATGCTCTCGTAGCCGTCCATGAGGTCTTTGAGGTCGCTCTTCTCCGACTCGTTGATAAGAGGGTAGACTATGTATATCTGGTGCCCTTCGGCAATCTGGCGGCGCAGGAAGTCGAAGACTTTCAGTCGCGAGGCGTCGGTATAGTGCACGGTCTTTATGGGCTTGCGTCCCGGCGGCAGCTCGTCGATGATGCTGCAGTCGAGGTCGCCGTACATGGTCATCGAGAGGGTGCGCGGTATGGGCGTGGCGGTCATCACCAGCACGTGAGGCGGCATCACGCTCTTGTGCCACAGCTTGGAACGCTGCTCGACGCCGAAGCGGTGCTGCTCGTCGACAACCACATAGCCCAGGTTGCGGAACTCCACGTCGGGCTCGATGAGGGCGTGTGTGCCAACAAGGATGTCTATGCCGCCGTTGGCGAGCCGGCTTTTGACGGTGCGCTTGCCGGCGGCCTTCACCGAGCCGGTGAGCAGCTCGACGTTCACGTCCGTGCCCTCTAGCATGCGGCTGATGGTGGCAAAATGCTGGTTGGTAAGTATCTCGGTGGGAGCCATGAGGCAGCACTGGAAGCCGTTGTCGACGGCTATGAGCATGGTCATCAACGCTACGATGGTCTTGCCGCTTCCCACGTCGCCCTGCAGCAGGCGGTTCATCTGATGGCCGGAGCGGAAGTCTTCGCGAATCTCCTTGATGACACGTTTCTGGGCATTGGTCAGCTCGAAGGTGAGCTTTTCATTGTAGAATTTGTGGAAATGTTCTCCCACCACGCCGAACACGTTGCCCTTTGAGGCGGTCTGTCGCAGGTTCTTGTTGTACAGACCTTTGAGCTGCAGCCAGAAGAGCTCTTCGAACTTCAGCCGCTGGAGGGCGTATTCGGTGAGCTTCATGTCGGTGGGGTAGTGCACGGCCATGTAAGAGGCCGCGCGGCTTGGCAGGCGCAGGCTCGACACCAGTTCGGCGGGCAGCGACTCGTCGATCTGTCCTTCGAGTTGCTTGAGGAGGGTCTCGGTAAGCTTGGCTATGCCTTTAGAGCCCAGGCCTTTGGCTTTGAGCTTCTCGGTGGTGGAGTAGACGGGAATGAAGGGGTGGTTGGAGTCGAGGTAGTTGATGGGCTCCATGTCGGGATGGGCTATGTTGATGTGCCCGTTGAACATCGACGGGCGACCCATCACCAGGTATTCCACATTGGGCTTCAGCGAGTCTTTGAGCCATTTCATTCCTTGGAACCACACGAGCTCTATGACGCCGGAGCCATCGTAAAACATGGCGCTCAGGTGCGCCGTCCGCCCCGTAGTCACGGTCCTTATGTTGCGCAGCACCCCTTTCAGCACCACGTAGGGCTCGTCGAGGCTTATGCCCGCTATGGTGCCCACGTGCGAGCGGTCCACGTAGCGGAACGGCAGGTGGTCGAGCAGGTCGCCGTAGGTAAAGATGCCAAGCTCTTTGCGAAGCAGCTCGGCTTTGGTGGGACCTACGCCCTTGAGGAATTCTATTTTGGTGTCTAACAGAGTTATAGTTGTGAGTTTTTTAGTTTTAAGTCTTAAGTGGCTGGCGCGTCGAAAATTATATCAACGTATCAACATATCAACTTATCAACAATATTAGGGAATTAGATTGCTGACGTCTTTGCCGTGGAGCAGCAGTTCGCGTACCATGGTGCTGCTTATGGTGGCGGTGGATGGGTCGGCTATCAGCAGCACGGTCTCGATGTCGGGTGCCAGGAGTCGGTTGACCTCGGCCACTTGGCGTTCGTATTCGAAGTCGAGGGTGCTTCGCACGCCGCGAAGCAGTATCTGTGCGCCACATTTGCGGCACAGGTCGATGGTGAGGCCGTCGTAAGCCCGGCATTCAACGCTATCCATCGAGGCGAAGGCTTTTTGGACGCGGAGCAGACGCTCTTCGATGGGGAACATATACTTCTTGTCGCTGTTGTTGCCGACGGCCACAATGACCTTGTCGGCAAGTGCTGTGGCGCGGCGCACGATGGCTACGTGTCCAAGTGTTATGGGGTCGAACGACCCGGCGAAGACGGCGGTTTTCAGAATATCCATAGCAGACGTATGCTTATGCTGTTGTTATAGCAGTTGTTGCGAGAGACCACGGCGTCTTCGCCGGTGCGGTATTCGGTGAAGAGCCATTCGCGTTTGACGGGTATGAGTGAGTATTGCAGTCGCAGGTTGAACCACAAGTGGTTGCGCCACACGGGGAACCGTATGTCGCCCACGGCGGTAAGGTCGGGCCGCAGGAAACGCATGTCGGAGGTGTCGGGCACCACGTAGGTGGGCGAGTACTGTATGATGCCGTGGGGCTGTCCAAGCAGAACCCCGTAGGCGAGGCCGCCGCCTACGGTGAGGCCGCCGTGGGGGTCGGTGAAATGCACAGTCAGAGGGATGTCGACATAGTTGAGGGTCAAGCCGCGTACACGGTACTGCACCTTTATGTCGGTGGATGTCTCGCGCACTCCGCGCTGCGTGTAGTTCATCTCCAGGGCCGCCTGCCATCGGCGGTTGGCCGTCAGCGGTGCCGTGGCGCCTATGCCGCCGCTGAAGCCGGGCTTCTTGTAGCCTTTCAGCATATCGCCCTCGATTTGCGACATGGTGAGGCCTGTAGAGATATAGGCCCTTATCAGGGTTTCGTCGCCTGTAGGACGGTTGCCGTGCCTCTGGGCCTGGCAACAGATCGCGATACAGAGGAAGAATATTATGCCATAGAGGCGATAGGAGCGCACGATAAGAAATTAAAAATTAACAATAACACTTATAATCGCGTCAGCCACTTAAAACTTATAACTTAAAACTTATAACTTAAAACTTAAAACTAATTTTGTGTCAGCTGTTCGGCGATGGCTTTTGCGGCTTTGCGGCCGGCGCCCATGGCGAGGATCACTGTTGCGCTGCCGCTTACGGCGTCGCCGCCGGCGTAGACGCTTGGACGGCTGGTGAGGCCGTCGGGGGTGGCGATGATGCCGCCCCACGACTCGGTGTCGAGGCCGGGCGTGGTGTCTTTGATCAAGGGGTTGGGGTTGGTGCCGAGGGCGATGACGACGTTGTCGGCCTCGATGTCGAACTGGCTTCCGGGTATGACGCTGAACTTGCGGCGGCCGCTCTCGTCGGGCTCGCCCATGGCCATGCGTATGCAGCGCACGGCGGCGACGTTGCCTTTGCCGTCGTCGAGTATGCTTTCGGGATTGCACTGGAAGTTGAACACGATGCCTTCCTCCTTGGCGTGGTGCACCTCTTCGACGCGGGCGGGCATGTCGTGCTCACCGCGGCGGTACACCACCGTCACTTCGCAGCCCAGGCGTCGGGCGGTGCGTGCGGCATCCATGGCTACGTTGCCGCCGCCTACCACGACGACGTGGTGGCCGAGGAAGATGGGCGTGGCGTACTGCTCGTCGTAGCCTTGCATGAGGTTGGCGCGGGTGAGCAGCTCGTTGGCGGAGATGACGCCCACGAGGTTTTCGCCGGGTATGTTCATAAACTTGGGCAGACCGGCGCCGCTGGCGATGTAGACGGCTTTGTAGCCGTGGCGCTGAAGGAGGTCGTCGATGGTGATGCTTTTGCCTATGATGACGTTGGTCTTTATCTCGACGCCGAGGTTGCGCAGGTTGTCAATCTCGGGTGCCACGACCTTGAGCTTTGGGAGCCTGAACTCGGGTATGCCGTATACGAGCACGCCGCCGGCATGGTGCAGTGCTTCGAATATGGTTACGTTGAAGCCTTGCTTGGCCAGGTCGCCCGCGCAGGTGAGGCCCGACGGGCCGCTGCCTATAATGGCCACCTTGGGGGCGGAGGGGTGCGCAGCCGATCTCGGCTGCGCAGGGGTGGACTGGGCTGCATTGGTGCGGGCCCAGTCGGCCACGAAGCGCTCGAGGGCGCCGATGGCTATTGGCTGGCCTTTGCGGCCAAGGATGCAGGCACCCTCGCACTGCGTCTCCTGTGGGCACACGCGTCCGCATACGGCGGGCAGTGCGCTGCTGGCGGATATTATGTCGTAGGCTTCGGCGAAGTGCTCCTCGGCCACGGCATGTATGACTGCCGGTATGTCGATGCTGACGGGGCATTGTCCCACGCACATGGGTCGCTTGCAGTTGAGGCACCGGCGTGCTTCGGCCACGGCCTGCTCGGGTGTGAAGCCGAGGTTTACCTCGTTGAAGTTGTGTATGCGTGCGGCGGGGTCTTGCTCGGCGGGATGCTGGCGCTGCGTGGCGGCCCCGACGGCGGGGGCGAGGTTGCATGAGTGGCCATTTTCGCTGGTGGCTATGCGGTATTTGCGGCTGTCGGGCTTGGCCAGGCGGCGCATTGCCTCGTCGTAGTCGACTTTGTGCCCGTCGAACTCGGGACCGTCGACGCAGGTGAACTTCACCTTGCCATCGACGGTGACGCGGCAGGCTCCGCACATGCCAGTGCCGTCGACCATCATCGAGTTGAGGCTTACTATGGTGCGGATGCCCAGCTCTTTGGTGAGCAGCGCGGTGAACTTCATCATGGGCAGCGGCCCTATGGCGACGCAGAGGGTGTAGCGGTTGCCTTGCTCGACGAGTGCCCTGACCTTGTCGGTAACAAGGCCGTGACCGCCGTGGCTGCCGTCGTCGGTCATCACATGTAGGTTGTCGCACACCTGACGCATCTCATCCTCGAAGAAGAGCAGCGACTTGTTGCGCGCTCCGAGCACGACATCGCAGGGGATGCCATGGCTGTGGCACCATTTGGCCTGCGGGTAGACGGGAGCTGTGCCGACGCCGCCGGCCACGAAAAGGACGCGCTGGCGGGATGCCCATTCGGGGTCGTCGACGAGTTCGCTTGCCTTGCCGAGGGGGCCGACAATGGCGAAGAGGTGTTCGCCTTCGGCCATCAGCGACAGGTGCCGCGTGGAGTCGCCAACCACCTGGTAGACGATGCGCACGGACTGCTGCTGCGGGTCGATGTCGCAGATGGTCAGGGGGATTCGTTCGCCTTTGCCGTCGGGTATAACGATGACGAACTGGCCGGGACGGCCGTTGGATGCAATCCACGGTGCATGGATGTCCATCAGGAAGATGTCGGGGGTAAGCTGGTGCTTGGAGAGGATGGGATACATTTGTTGATAGGTTGATATGTTGATAGGTTGCTCGTTATCCGTGTTTTTATTTAATAAGTACTCGCAGCCTTCGGCAGATAGGTTGATATGTTGATATGTTGATAGGTTGATATGTTATGTTATACGTTGATATGTTGATAAGTTGATAGGTTGACTACCGAAGGCTCCACAGGGACTTTCTTCAACATTCGCAGAAGTATTTGTAGAAATAGGGGATGGTTTCGATGCCTTTGAGGAACTGGGCGAGTGGGAAGTTCTCGTTGGGGGCGTGGATGTCGTCGCTGCCGAGGCCGAAGCCCATCAGGATGCTCTTGGTGCCGAGTATCTTCTCGAAGCCTGCCACGATGGGTATGCTGCCGCCGCTGCGGGTGGGTATGGGGCGGCGGCCGAAAGTGGTCGCCATGGCTTTCTCGGCGGCCTGGTAGGCTTTCATGGTGAGGGGCGACACGTAGGCGGCACCGCCGTGCGACGGCGTCACCTTCACGGTGACACACTCGGGTGCGGCTGCCTCGAAATAGTCTTTGAACAGTTGGCTTATCTTCTGGTAATCCTGGTTGGCCACGAGGCGGGTTGATATCTTGGCATAGGCTTTGCTTGGCAACACGGTCTTGGAGCCTTCGCCTGTGTGCCCGCCCCAGATGCCGCACACGTCGAGGCAGGGGCGTATGCCTGTGCGCTCCTTGGTGCTGTAGCCTTTCTCGCCATGCACTTCGCGGAGGCCGAGGTCGCGCTTGTAGGCTTCGAGGTCGAAGGGTGCCTGTGCCATGAGGGCACGCTCGTCGGGGCTGATTACCAGCACGTCGTCGTAGAAGCCGGGGATGGTGATGTGGCCGTCGGCATCGTGCAGGTCGGCAATCATCCGGCACAGCACGTTGATGGGGTTGGGCACGGCTCCGCCATAGATGCCGCTGTGCAGGTCGTGGTTGGCTCCGGTCACCTCGACATCCCAATAGCAGAGTCCGCGCAGACCGCTGGTGATGCTGGGGGTGTCGGGACCTATCATGCTGGTATCGCTCACGAGTATCACGTCGGCTTTGAGCATCTCTTTGTGCTCTTCGCAGAAGCCGTAGAGGCTGCCGCTGCCTATCTCTTCCTCGCCCTCGAGCATGAACTTGACGTTGCAGGGGAGCTGGTCGGTCTTGACAAGGTACTCGAAGGCTTTGGCTTGCATAAAGCTCTGGCCTTTGTCGTCGTCGGCGCCGCGGGCCCAGATGCGACCGTCTTTCACCACGGGCTCAAACGGCTGGGTGCGCCACAGCTCGAGGGGGGCGACGGGCATGACGTCGTAATGGCCGTAGACGAGGACGGTGGGCTTGCCCGGGTCGACAATCTTCTCGCCGTAGACCACTGGATTGCCTGCAGAGGGCATCACCTCGGCCTTGTCGGCACCTGCGGCGAGGAGGAGCTCACGCCATTTCTCGGCGCAGCGTACCATGTCGTCTTTGTGCTCGCTCTCGGCGGATATGGAGGGGATGCGTATGAGTTGGAACAACTCTTCGAGGAAGCGCTCTTTATTGCTTTCGATGTACTGTTTCAGGTCTTTCATGATGTTGCGTTTTGTTGGTTTTGAATTTGCAAAGTTACGCTTTTTTTTATATTTATTGCAATAAATATATTAAAACGTTGCCATAAATTATTCACAACAACTTATAGTGTTTATTTTATTGATGCTTATATTTGGTTGAAATACATTATTATAATTTTTCATAATATTATTATAAAACATTTGGTTTTGTTCGCTTATGAAAATATCACTACAATTAGTGATTGCAACATTTGTTGCAATATGGTAATTTTGCATTTTATGAATGACAATAAGAATATCAAAATAATCGTTGTAGGTTCCTCGAAATCTGATAATACGCTGTTTGTTGACTATTTCAGGAACCACCCCGAAAAAGCTGTCACGGGTTATGATTTCTCTTGGTCGGAGGCCGACGACCCCGAGACCCTGCCGTCGCTACGTCCCGACATCATCGTGCAGGTGGTCGACAGTATGGACTTAGACGAGTCGCTTGTGATGACGCCGCAACTTATTGACATGCATCTTAAAATAGTGCTTGTCTTCAATCATTACAATAAGTTGCTTGCCACCGACCACTCCATCGACTTCAGTCAGCTTGGCACCCTTATGGGATTGCAGGCAACGGCGGTCGATGTTGTCAAAGAACAAGGCATTGACTCTCTGCTGCGTATGATTGTCGACGCAGTCGAGGGTAAGAGCGCCGACACTCGTCACCTGCATGTCAACTATGGCGGCGACGTGGAATCGGCCGTCAGCACCATTGTTGCCGAGATGGCAAAGATTCCCGAAATCGACAAGTCTTTCTCCAAACGCTACCTCTCCATCCGTCTGCTCGAGTCGCCCGAAGCGGCTTTGGCGCGTCTGCCCAAGGTGCCTGCCATTCAGAATGTTGCCGATAAGGCCGAAGCCTGCAGGGTGAAGCTTGAGAGGAGCCTGCACCGCTCGCCTGCCGACATCATCCACGAGGCGCGCCATGGCTTCATCAGTGGAGCCCTCAACGCCACGCTCTCGCACAGCAACGACCACAGCGACCACACGCGTCAGCAGCGCATTGACGCCATACTCACCAACCGCTGGGTGGGTTTCCCGATACTCGCTGTCGTCCTGTATCTTGTGTTTCAATGCACCTTCTTCCTCGGTGCCTTTCCGCAGGAGTGGATACAGTCCGGCGTCGACGCTCTCGCCTCTGCGCTCCATGCATGGTGGAGCCCCACATGGCTCTCGTCGCTCCTCATCGACGGCGTGCTCGAAGGCGTCGGTGCCGTCCTTGCCTTCCTGCCCAACATCATAATACTATTCTTCTTCATATCTATTATGGAAGACAGCGGCTACATGGCGCGTATAGCATTCCTTATGGACAAGATAATGCACCGCGTGGGACTTCACGGCCGCTCCTTTGTGCCTATGCTTGTGGGTTTTGGCTGCAACGTGCCGGCCATCATGGCGGCACGCGACATCGACAACCGCAAAGACCGCGCCCTCACCATGCTCATGATACCCTTTATGAGCTGCAGCGCACGACTGCCGGTCTACATGCTCTTCGTCGGGGCCTTCTTTCCGTCGCACAAAGCCTTGGTAATGATGTCGCTGTACCTCATAGGGGTGCTTCTGTCCATCATCTTCGCTCTCGTGATGAAGCGCACCAAGTATTTCCGTCAGCCAAACCAGGACTACGTGTCCGAGCTCCCGGCTTTCCGTATGCCTGTCCTGCGCAACACGGCGTCGCATATCTGGGAACGCTGTGCCGACTACCTGAAGAAGATATCCACCGTAATCCTTTGGGCTTCAATAATTATATGGGCGTTGTACTACTTCCCGCGCCATGAAGAACTCACTAAGCCCTACAACGACAGGATTGCCGAGCTCAGGCTTATGGATTCCGATGCCACGTTGTCTGCGGCACAGCGCCAGAGCATTGACGCACAGATAGATTCGCTTATGTTTGTCGCGTCGGCTGTGCAGAAGGAGCATTCGGCGTTGGCATCGGTCGGTCATTGGATGGAGCCTGTCACCAAGCCGCTCGGGTTCGACTGGCGGCTCAATGTCTGCATCCTCACAGGACTGCCAGCCAAAGAGGCTATTGTCAGCACGTTGGGCATTGTGTTCCATCAAGACAATGAAGACAGTCTTGAGGCCGAGTTGCGTAACAACCCATTCTTCACGCCGCTCAAGGCCTATGCCTTCCTGCTCTTTGTGTTGCTCTATTTCCCGTGTGTGGCAACCATAGCCACCCTGCGGCGTTTCCTTGGCACCAAATGGGCTGCATTCACGGTGGTCAACTCGCTCGTCCTTGCATGGCTTGTGTCCTTCTTGGTGTACAATATCGGCTCATTGCTGTGATAGGGTTGATTTTCAATTAATAAAGATTGATTTTGTTGTTCGGGCAATAACAAAAACATGCCGATAGTGGTGCGGTAAGTGGGTAAAAAAACGACTTAGCGCACCACTATCGGCATATTTTGGGGTCGTCAAACCCTGCCCAAAGGGGCTCCTGTGGCTGTGTCTGCTTACGGTCTCGGATACAGGTTGCGGGGCTTGTTGATAAACTGCATGAAAACTTTTTGTGCAGCCGTGGCTGTTATTATAATTTTATTATTAATTTTGCATCAATAATTAAATATGCTTATTTGACTTATGATGAAGATAGACAAAAAGATAATCAACGGTGCCGATTGCTGCGGCGATTTGGTTGTGCTGATGGCTGCCGACGCCGTGACCGCCGTGGCGTGGCTCAGCGAGGCCGAAGCCGATTACGTGCGCACCACCGCTGCCGACGAGAAGCTGCAGCGCTTCGTGTTCGACAGGCTGCCGCGTCATTGCTATGTGGTGCGGTGTGCCGCCGACAGCGCCTGCAACAAGCTGCGCAAGGCTGGCTCCGACCTGCAGGCATGCCTTGTCGAGGCAAAGGTGAAAGAGGTGTCGCTGGTGGCCTTTGGCCTTGCCGAGGAGCAGCGTTTTGCCTTCGTCGAGGGCATGGCATTGAACAACTACAGCTTCGACCGCTACAAGAGCAAGAAAGACGGCCTCCTGGAGCACATGGTGCTCGACGCCGACAGCCTGGGCTTTATCGATACAGAGCGTTGCATTAAGCTGTGGCAGCGCATCTACGACTGCCGCGAGTGGGTCAACGAGCCGGTCATGGCTCTCAACGCCGAGCGTTTCGCCGACATACTGTCGCAGAAGGCGCAGGAGGCGGGCGTGTCGGCCACTGTGTTGGGACAGAAACAGATAGCGTCGCTTAAGATGGGCGGACTGCTGGCCGTGAACAAGGGCAGCGTCGACGAGGCTCGCTTCGTGGTGCTCGACTACAACCCCTCCAACGCCCGCAACGCCAAGCCTATAGCTTTGGTGGGTAAAGGCATAATGTACGACACCGGCGGCCTTAACATCAAGCCCGACGATTACATGCAGGAGATGAAGAGCGACATGGCGGGAGCCGCCACCATGGCCTCGGTGGTGCTGGCCGCCGCCGACATGGCTCTGCCGCTGCACCTCATGGCCTTCCTGCCGCTCACCGACAGCCGTCCGGGCTTCAACGCCTACGCCGCCGACGATATCCTTACCATGTTCGACGGTACCACCGTCGAGGTTATCAACACCGACGCCGAGGGACGCATCATCCTTGCCGACGCCATCGCCTACGCCAACCAGTATGCTCCCGAGCTTATCGTCGACGCCGCCACCCTCACCGGCGCAGCCGTGCGCGCCATAGGCACCTACGGCATCGCGGCCATGCAGCAAGACGCGCGCCAGCCCTTCGAGGAACTGAAGGCGGCGGGCGAAGAGACCTACGAGCGGCTGGTCGAGTTCCCCTTCTGGGAGGAGTACGACGAGCTGATAAAGAGCGAGGTGGCCGATGTGAAGAACTGCGGCACCGCTCAGGCGGGCTGCATCACCGCAGGCAAGTTCCTGGCGCGCTTCGCCAAGCACCCCTACGTGCATCTCGACATCGCCGGCGTGGCCTATTTCTCCAAGCGTGTGCCCGTTTACGGCGTGGGTGCCTCGGGCTACGGCATAAGGATGCTTATGCGCTACCTCGAGCAGAGGGCCGACCGATAGGTGTCCAAGTAAATTACTAATATCGTTGAATAAAGCAGAGAACCAAGATATGGAAAAAGATGAAATAATCGACTTCGATGCCGAAGAGGTGAACGACGGGGTGGGAGAGGAGTCCGCTCTGGGACATGCCGGCGCAGTGCCGGCCGTCGAAGAGGCAAAGAACGACGCCGAAGGCGCACCCCTCTCGCTGGGCAACATGTTCAGGGAGTACTGGGTCGACTATGCCTCCGACGTGATTCTCGACCGCAGCGTGCCCGACATCTCCGACGGCCTCAAGCCCGTGCAGCGCCGCATACTGCACGCCATGAAAGAGACCGACGACGGCCGCTACACCAAGGTGGCCAACATAGTGGGCAACACCATGCAGTACCATCCCCACGGCGACATGTCGATCAAGGACGCCCTCGTCACCATGGGGCAGAAGAGCCTCCTCATCGACTGCCAGGGCAACTGGGGCAACATACTCACCGGCGACGCCGCCGCTGCCGGCCGTTACATCGAGGCCCGCCTCTCGCAGTTCGCCAAAGAGGTGGTGTTCAACGCCAAGACCACCCAGTGGAAGCCCTCCTACGACGGCCGCAAGGAAGAGCCGGTAACCCTGCCGGTCAAGTTCCCCCTGCTGCTGGCCCAGGGCACCAAAGGCATCGCCGTGACCCTCACCTCGGTGATACTGCCCTACAACTTCGTCGAGCTCCTCGAAGCCTCTATCAAGGTGCTTCAGAACGTGCCGTTCGAGATATTCCCCGACTTCCCCACGGGCGGCCTCATCGACGTGAGCAAGTACAACGACGGCGCCCAGGGCGGCCGCCTGCGCATACGCGCCAAGATGCACTACGACGAGAAGCGCAAGGCCATCGTCGTCACCGAGCTGCCCTTCGGCGTCACCACCGACATGCTGATAGAGAGCATCCTCAAAGCCAACGAGAAGGGCAAGATAAAGATTAAGAAGGTCGACGACAACACCTCGGCCGAGGTCGAGATTGTCATCTACCTGACGGCGGGCGTCTCGCCCGACCAGATGATTGACGCCCTCTACGCCTTCACGAGCTGCCAGGTGAGCTTCTCGCCGCAAACCTGCGTCATCATCAACGACAAGCCTGTCTTCACCACCGCCAGCGAGATACTGCGTCACAGCACCATGCAGACCAAGTCGCTGCTGCGGCAGGAACTCGAGATACAGCTGGCCGAGCTCGAAGACCGCTGGCACTGGGTGTCGCTCGAAAAGATATTCTTCGAGAAAGGCATCTACAAGGTGTTGGAGAAGAAGAACTTCGCCACGTGGGACGACCAGGTTACAGCCATCGAGCGCGCCTTCGACCCCTACCGCAAGATGCTCAAGAAAGAGGTGACGCGCGAGCAGGTGCTGAAGCTCTGCGAGAAACCCGTGCGCAAAATCTCTGTGTTCGACATCAAGAAGGCCGAGCAGGACCTGGCCAACATCGAGATGAATATCGACGAGACGCACAACCACCTCGAACACATCGTCGAATACACCATAGCCTATTTCAACCACCTGCTCGAGAAATACGGCAAAGGGCGCGAGCGCCGCACCGAGATACGCAACTTCGAAGACATCGCCGCCGCCACCGTGGCCATGGCCAACGAGAAGCTCTACGTCAACAAGGAGACGGGCTTCGTGGGCATAGGCCTCAAGCGCGAGGAAGGCGTCGAGTACGTGTGCGACTGCTCCAAGATGGACGACATCATAGTCTTCCGCCGCGACGGCACCTGCATGGTCACCAAGGTGCAGGACAAATGCTTCGTCGGCTCGCAGGAGTGCAAGGAGCTGCTCCACGTGGGCGTGTTCCGCAAGAAAGACGAGCGCACCGTCTACAACATGATCTACCGCGACGGCAACCAAGGCTATATCATGGTGAAACGCTTCGCGGTCACCGGCGTGGCGCGCGACCACGAGTACCAGCTCACCAAAGGCACCAAGGGCACCCGCGTCATCTACTTCACCGCCAACCCCAACGGCGAGGCCGAGACCATCACCGTCCACCACGTCAGCAAGCCCAAGCTGCGCAAGGTAAGCTTCGACTTCAGCTTTGCCACCCTGGCCATCAAAGGCCGCAGCGCCATAGGCAACGTGCTCACGCGCAACGCTGTGCGCAACATAACCCTCAAGGACGAGGGCGTCTCCACCCTGGCGGCACGCCGTATCTGGTTCGATGAGACGGTGAAACGCCTCAACATCAACGAGGCAGGCAAGCTGCTCGGCGAGTTCAAAGGTGCCGACAAGATATTCACCCTCATGCAGGGCGGCTATTACAAGACCCCCAACTTCGACCTCTCCAACCACTTCGACGACGACCTGCTCGAGATACGCAAGTACAACAAGCATCAGATTGTCACGGCGGTATATATCGAGAAAGAGACGGGCAGCTACTATGTAAAGCGCTTCCTCCCCGAGCCGAGCGACAAGAAGGTGCTATTCCTCGAGGAGGGCAGCGGCGACGTGCTGGTGACCTACGCCATGGACACCTTCCCGCGCCTCGAAGTGGTGTACGACATCGAGAACACCGCCAAGAAGATAGAGTCCGAGATATTCGAAATCACCGAGTTCATCGCCGTGAAGGGCGTCAAGGCCAAAGGCAAGCGCCTCACCGCGTCGGCGGTCAAGGAACTGCACTGGCTCGAGCCTCTGCCCGAACCCGAGATCGAGGAGGAGGAAGAGCCGCTGGAGCTCGACGACGAGAACCTGGCGCAGGCCGAAGGCACCCAGACCGAGCTGTTTAAATAACGATAATAAAATACATGCTACAGCATCATAAACGTTAATTATCGTATAATTCGCTAATTAATGGTCAATTAACGGAAATTGACGTTAAAATCAAAGTAGAACCCATCAGTACGAACCTACGTAAATCCCAGCCATGAAGATATTATTCGTATTGCCACGCTTCCCTTACCCCCTCGAGAAAGGCGACAAGCTCAGGGCATACCATCAGATAAGATGCCTCTCGAAAGACAACGACATATTTGTCTTTTGCGTGTCGCACAGCAAGGTGAGCCAGTCGAGCATCGACGAGCTGCGCAAATACTGCCGCAACGTCAAGGTGGTGCGCACCAACAGGCTGACGGCGTGCTTCCACATGTTCCTCAACTTCCTGCGTTCGCGCTCGTTGCAGATAGGCTATTGGGACTCGAGGAAAGCGCGTGTGCTGTACCGCCGCTATGAAGACAAGGTCGACCCCGACGTGCTCTACTGTCAGATGGTGCGCACCATGACCTGGGTCAGCCGCTCGCGCGTGCCCAAGGTGCTCGACTTCCAGGACTCCCTCTCCATGAACACCGAGCGCCGCATGAACAACGCCCACGGCCTCTGGCGCTTCATTCTCCACTACGAGTTCAAGATGCTGCGCTCAAGCGAGTACAACTCCTTCGGCATGTTCGACGCCATGACCATCATCTCCAGCACCGACGGCGACGCCATCCCCCACAAGAACAACGACAAGATACACGTAATACCAAACGGCGTCAACTTCGACTATTTCAAGCCTATGGAGCGCGAGAAACTCTACGACATAGTCTTCTGCGGCAACATGCACTACGAGCCCAACGTCAACGCAAGCACCTTCCTCGTGTGCGAGGTGCTGCCGCTGGTCATGAAGGTGCGGCCCGACGTCAAGGTGCTGCTGGCAGGCGCCTCGCCCTCGGCGGCCGTCAAGAAGCTGGGCAAGAACCCCAACGTCACCGTGTCGGGCTGGGTCGAAGACATCCGCGAGTGCTACGCCTCCTCGCGCCTCTTCGTGGCACCCATGCAGATAGGCTCGGGCCTTCAAAACAAGCTGCTCGAAGCCATGGCCATGCAGCTGCCCTGCATAACCACCACCCTGGCCAACACCTCGCTCAAAGGCGAGCCCGGCGTCAACGTCATCGTGGCCGACACGCCGCAAGACCTGGCCGACAGCATCGTCATGCTCCTCAAGCACGACGACATACGCGACTCCATAGCCAAGAGCGGCTACGACTACGTGCACGGCAACTACAGCTGGGAATACTACAACGACCAACTCAACACCCTCCTCCACGGGGTGGCACGACGCAAACTGCTGTGATGACTTTGAAACATTAATTACCGTATAATTTTCCGTTAATATTAATGGTTATGTTAGTGATAATTAATGGTTGATTAATGGCAATTAACGTTGTTTCTTAGTGATAATTAATGGTTAATTAATGGCAATTAACGTTAAAACGACACAGTTGCTTAGAGATAATTAATGGTTAATTAATGGTAATTAACGTTGAAACAACACAGTTTCTTAGTGATAATTAATGATTAATTAATGGTAATTAACGTTAAAACAACTAACGTCTCAAAAAACATTCAAAGTTGATTAGTACCGAGAAAGTAGCCGAGAAAGCCATCCTCCTGGCCGTGTGCGCCGCAGGCTGCCGCATGGAGTACACCGAAGAGTGCCTCGCCGAGCTCGAGTTCCTCCTCGAGACGGCAGGCGGCAAAGCCGTGCGCAAGGTGGTGCAGCGCATCGAACGCCCCGACCCACGCACCTATTTCGGCAGCGGCAAGCTCGAGGAGGTGCGTGAATACAAGGA
>JAGCUZ010000010.1 GCA_017962615.1 Bacteroidales bacterium
GACGAGATGCTCACCAACTACCACCTCCGCGCCGCCGACATCATGGCCAAGGTCTATGCCGTCCTCCAGCGCAAGCCCGGCACACCCAAGCAGCGCTACTGCCAAAGCTGCGGCATGCCGCTCACCGACGAGGTCGTGAGTGACAACCCCGACTACTGCAAGTACTGCTTCGCCGACGGCCACTTCACGCAAGACTGCACCATGGAGCAGATGATTGACTTCTGCGTCCAGTTCGTGGACCAGTTCAACCAGAACACCGGCCAGCACCTCACCGCCGACGAGTACCGCGAGCAGCTCCGCCAGTACTTCCCCCAGCTCAAACGCTGGCAGAAAAAGTAAGTTCACATAACAATAACCTTAATAAATAAATGTATATGGAATTATCACCCCAGATTCCCGACGTCACCATCGGCCGCGCGGCCAACGCGCCCCATTACGAGTACATGACCACCTTCGGCAAGCGCACCGCCGACCTGCCCGTCGACCACGAGCTCTGGCGCAAGGGCAAGGACGAGTTCGACACCGCCTTCAGGGCCGAGGACGAAGCCTTCAAGCGCTACCGCGACAGCGAGCTCACCGACCCCCTGAAGGCCGCCGACGAGGAGCGCGACAAGCTCTACGCCTCGCTGCGCGACACCGTCAAGGCCTACGCCAAGTTCCCCATCGCCGAGACCGCACAGCACGCCGAGCCCCTCATGCGCGTCATCCGCAACTACAAAATCAAGACCACGGAGAACTACATGAAGGAGAGCGGCCTCATCGACAACATGCTGCAGGACCTCTTCCAGTACCGCACCCAGCTGCGCCGCCTCGGCCTCGAAATCCTCGCCGACCGCCTCAAGGCCGCCAACGACCGCGTGCGCCAGCTCCTCACCGAACGCAACGACGAGCGCTCGGCGCAGATCATGGGCGAGCTCAAGGCAGCCCGCGAGGCCACCGACCGCGCCTACCTCACCCTCGTGCGCCTCACCAACGCCTACGCCCTCCTCAACCCCGACGTCGAGAGCGCGCAGAAACTCGTCGCCCTCGTCAGCGAAGACCTCGAATACTTCCGCAAGCACGCGATGTCGAACCCCAACGCCAACAAGAAGAAGAAAGACAGCTCCGACACCGACCCGCAACCCGACGCGGAGCCGGCCGAGGCGTGAAAACGCACCGCGCATATATGCGGGGTCACGAATCGGCCCGGCAAACGCACCCCGCATCGATGCGAGGCCGGTTTTCAGCCGGAAAGTGCGCTCCGCATATATGCGAGGTCGTTTTTCATCCGGAAAGTGCTCCCCGCATATATGCGCGGCCGATTTTCGCACCGAATGTCCACCCCGCATATATGCGCGGTGAAAATGCAGAAATGAAACAACAAATTGAAGTAAAACAATAAACACATTCAGACGATGAAGAAAATATTATTAGTATGCGTGGCGATGATTGCCCTCGTAGCCTGCAATAACAGCAAGGTCGCAAACGATATGGATAGTACAATCGATACAGATACCCCTGTCGCAAACGTACCGATGGAAGAGGCAATCAAGGATTCTGTCGACCAAATAGGAAAAGACCTTAACTACGGCGAGCTACCATTGTCATTCGATTTTATAAGCCGAGAGGAATGGATAGAGGTTGTCAAAGGGGCTGTCCGTTATGACAGAGACTACGATAGTATTACTCTTGATTCTGCTATTAAACTTTATAGCAGTAGTGAGATAACGAGGGATTCTATTGTGACGTGGTGGGGACAACGATAGACATATAAAAAACGACAAGCATCAATAATCCTATGCACATAGCAGTCTTCTGCGGGGCGTCGAGCCCGAAGAAACAGAAACAATAAATTCAAACAGACAAAGGAAAGGACAATGAAACAATCAACTATCGATAAATATGGACGCCACATACTCTTTTTCTGGGGTATCGTATTCGCCCTCGTGGCGTACATTTTATGGAATGATGTCATTGTCGAGCACCAATGGCCCGACAATCTCGACCTCTGGATAGGCCTCATATCGACGCCGCTGGTTTCCCTCGTCAGCCTTGGAACTGCCATATTCTACCGCCCGGCAAAGACGAAGGCCGTCAAACCGCACGTCGAGCAGCAGGAAAAGACCAAGAAAGACAACCGCATTCTCGACTGGGAGAAACTGAGGAGCCAGCCGCCGCTGATTCAAGCCATCTCCGTGTCGTCGCTGGCGATGCTGGTGGTGATGTTTTTTACGATGCAGCAATACTTCATCACCGTGCCGTGGTTCACTTATGTGGCGCTTGCGGGCGGCATCTGCCTTGTGCTCGGAATGTTCCTCTACTCCTACAAAGGCAGCTTCCAGACTTTCTGCAAGTACCTCTGCGGCTTTGTGCTGATTGCCTTCTTTGCCTTCATTGTAACCGTTTTTGTCGGGATGAATAGTTCCAACGTGCGCGAATGGAAGGACCTTGAGGTCGTATCGTACCAGATACGCAGCCGCGAAGGGAGATTAGATATCCTCGCACCGCGTATCACTGTTGAAATCGACAACCAGATAGCAAGCGTCTACATCCACGACCCGTCGCTGATAATGCTGAGCCGCCGCTACGGCACCGATTTCAACGACTCCGTCACCGTCGACCTGACGGCCCGCCAAATCGTGCCACACTTCTACGTGAAGCCCAAGGCTAAAATCAAACCGAAAGCCGCCAACGTTGTCACGCCTACAATAGACTGACGGATTATAAAAGAATACGCATACGATGTTGAAACCATACAAATACTGTTTCTATAGAATCACGCGGTTCTGGGACCATCCCGTGCATTACTCATTGTCCTATGACCCGCTGACGCAGAAGGTCGATCCGACCCATCTGATATCCTCGATGGGCATCGTGTCACTGCTCCAAATCTCCAACCTCAACACGCTGCTGATCCTGCCCGTCCTGTTTCTCGGCCACCAGCTGTCGGCCAACCTGCTGTGGATTATCGTGGTGGCAATCGCCGTTTTCAACGTCTTCATCCTTAACAAAGAGAAACTGTACGACGACTGCGAGGCTCGGTGGAAAGACGAGCCCCCGAAAGCACGCAAGAGGAACCGCTGGCTACTGATAGCATACTTCGTCGCCAGCGCCGTTCTGATGGCCGTGTCGTTCAAGATAGTGTATCTCCCTCACTCAATGACATTGCCCTTCTGGGGGTAATTGACCACAAAAAATCCACCCCGCATATATGCGCGGTGAAAATGCAGAAATGAAACAACAGATTGAACGGAAACAATAAACACAGACAATGAATAAGATACCATTATCAGTCGTAGTTTGCGCCATATTGGCCATTTCTACGATTTCTTGCACCGACAACCATAAAAGCAAAACAATAATGAACACCAACGAAGAATGCCTTATCTGCGGATCCCCACTGGAGTATCTCGAAAACGACACAATGATGGAGTGTGTGCTTTGCCACAAGCAGGAACCGAGCAAGACACGCTGTACGCAAGGACACTATGTCTGCAACGACTGCCACACACAAGGGATGGATTCCATCATCGCAATGTGCCTTGCCGAGACATCGAAAGACCCGATAGCCATCCTTGAGAAGATGATGTCGAAATCGTTCTGCCATATGCACGGCCCTGAGCACCACGTGCTGGTGGGCGCAGCCCTGCTGACGGCCTACAACAACGCCGTCACGGATGACAGCCTGAAAGTCAATCTTGCCGAAGGGCTGACGGAGGTGATGAGCCGCGGCCGTCAGGTGCCGGGAGGTGCCTGCGGATATATGGGTGCCTGCGGAGCCTCCATCAGCACAGGTATTTTTATGTCCATTGTCACACGCAACACACCACTGTCAACCGACACTTGGCGGCTCTGCAACCTCTGCACCGCCCGCGCATTGGAGCAGGTGGCCGAGAACGGCGGCCCGCGTTGCTGCAAACGCGACTCCTACCTTTCCGTGCTGTCGGCCGTCGACTTCGTGAAGGAAAACCTCGGTGTGGAGATGGAGCGTGCCACTGTCACATGTTCGCGCAGCCAAATCAACAACCAGTGCATCGGCAAGAAATGCCCATTTTCGCCAAGAGACTAATTTGTTGAAACCAAACCCATGCACATAGCAGTCTTCTGTGGCTCGTCGATGCCGCACATCGATAGAATCACCGTAAGCCGTAAGACCAAAAGATAATTCAAATTCAGCTTGGGAGTATCATAAACACAATAGAATATGACACAGAGGACAGGCATCACGCTTTTTGAAGACAGCCGCATACGCGTCGCTTGGGACGACGAGGATGAGAAGTACTACTTCTCAATAGTTGACATCGTGCAGGTGTTGACCGACAGCGTCGACGGTCGCAAGTACTGGAACAAGCTGAAGCAGAGGCTCAAGGCCGAGGGATTTGAGTTGGTGACAAATTGTCACCAACTGAAACTTCCTGCTGCCGACGGCAAGAACTACAAGACCGATGTGGCCGACCTTGAGGGCATCTTCCGCATCATCCAGTCCATCCCGTCGAAGAAGGCCGAGCCGGTGAAGCGGTGGCTCGCCGAGGTGGGGGCGCAGCGTGTGGACCAGATGATAGACCCCGAGCTGACGTTCCAGATGGCTGTCGACGACTACCGCCGCCAGGGCTACAGCGACCGCTGGATCAACGAGCGCATGCGCTCAATCGAAATGCGCAAGGAACTGACCGACGAGTGGCACCGTTCGGGCATCCACAAGCCCAAGTACTTCGCTATACTCACCAACGTCCTCACCAAGGCGTGGAGCGGCATGACCACCGGCGAGTACAAGCGCTACAAGGGCCTGACGAAACAGAACCTGCGCGACAATATGACCAACATCGAGCTGGCACTAAACACCCTCGCCGAGGTGGCGACGACGGAGTACTCACGGCAGTCGAACCCCCAGTCGATGGCCGAGAGCGAACGTATAGCGCAGGAGGGCGGCGGCGTGGCCCGCGACGCACGGCGCACGATGGAGCGCCGACTCGGCCGCAGCGTCGTCTCGCCTGCAAAAGCGTCGGACTATCTCGCCCCCACCGAAGACACCGAAGCCAAGGTGCTCCCGTCGGGCAAAGGCCGCAAGCGCAAGAAAACAACAAACACCACCAAGAAAGCAATCTTGACACTCGCTGTGCTGTGCGGCATCGGTTTCTGTGCCGCGGCACAGAGCGTGGATACAACAGCATCAGAGTTAATCTTAATAGAGGAGCTCGGACCTCAGTTTCCTGGTGGCGACGATTCTTTGGGCAGATACTTGCTGCACAATCTACATTACCCCGAAGCGTGTCATGAAGCGACTGGAAAGGTGTATGTCGGTTTTACCGTTGAGACCGACGGCACAATTACAGATGTCAAGCTATTGCGAGGAATCTGCCATGCCTATAATGAGGAAGCCTTGCGTATTGTCAGCACGATGCCACGCTGGATACCCGGCAGAAGTTCTGACGGAACAATTGTCCGCGTTAGAATGGCTTTACCAATAGACTTCTTCCTGGATGCATATAGAAAATAGACACGCCACCTAACGTCTAACATCTAATAATGGTTATGGACATATCCGCACAATCCCCCGACATATTTGTCATGCACGTGGCCAAGAAAGCAATCTTGACCCTCGCTGTGCTGTGCGGCATCGGTTTCGGAGCCGCGGCGCAGAGCGTGGTGGCAAACGATACGTTGAAGGTTCAGTTTGTAAGCCGCACGGTCAACGACTTCTTTGCATACTGGAGAAAAATGCCTTTCAAAGCCGTACCCGAACGCACCATCACCTTGATTACAGACATCGACGCAAGTCTTTTGCCAGATACGGTCATTGGGTTGCCCATCGTGGTTCTGGACAATGTGGATATGTTGCGCAAAAGGAAATACCGCAAGTTGATGAGGGAACAAGTCTTTAAAGTGAAAGTAGATACTATTGCCTCCGACACGATAGATGTGAACCTGATAAGATGGAATGTCTCGATTAAAGGAAAATGGCTTGGAATTGCTGTTGAGTGCGGAGGAGATATGGGCTATATCCCCGACGGACGATTTGTCTATGATGCGGTAGAAAAGAGGTGGATGGCTTCGTTCTACGAGGAACTCTGTGAGCAAAAGGCAAAAGAAGACAGATTGAAATTCAAACACCAATAAAACACCTACAACCATGATGAAATATAATGCAGGAAGTCCCTGGAACTTCGCCGAAGGCATGGCGGCAGTATTTATAAAAGACAAATGGGGCTATATCGACAAGCAAGGCAATATAGCCATCGAGCCACAATTCTCATACGCCTCCGGATTCTCGGAGGGCTTGGCCGCCGTTGAGGTTGACCACAAGTACGGATTCATCGACAAAAGCGGCAGGATGGTGATAAAGCCGCAGTACGACTATGCGCTGGCTTTCACCGAAGGCCTGTCGCCCGTAGAGATTGACAACGAGTACTTTATTATAAACAAGCAAGGCGCTGTTGTCGCCAAGCTCGACGCCGGGGACTATGGCGGTGTGGAATGCTTCTCCTGCGGACTCGCCGCCGTAGACTGCATGCTCTCCGACGACAACTGGAAATTCGGCTACATCGACAGCACCGGCAAAATGGTGATAAAGCCGCAGTTCGATATTGCATGCACGTTTGAGGACGGACTCGCATTGGCGACGTTGACCGATGGGGGCAAAAGCGGCTTCATCGACACCACCGGCCACTTCGTAATACAGCCACAATACGACGATGCAGAGTCTTTCTCCGAGGGCTTGGCACCCGCAATGAAAGACGGCAGATGGCGTTTTATCGACAAGACCGGTGCCGACGCGGTATTGCTCAGCGACAAGTTCGAATGCGTGGATCCTATCACCGAAGGACTCGCCCGAGTAACGATTGACAACAAATACGGTGCCGTCGACAAAGCCGGCAACCTGATAGTGGATGTCCGCTTCGACGCGCTACACTTCTTCTCCGACGGCCTCGCCTACGCCAGAATCGGCAACACCCACGGCTACATCAACACCTCGGGCACCTTCGAGATTCAGAAACCTGTGGCAAAGCCCACGCTGCTCGACAGGATTAAAGGCAAAGCCAACCAAATGCGCTGGTAAAGGAATCCACACGCATCACCTGAGACAACAATGAACGACAGGCCGTCCATAGACGACATACTGAAAATAGGCTTCCTCTTATTCGCGGCGGCACTCTTCGCGGTGCCGACCTACCTGCTGTGGCGCAAGGCGCTTGTCGAGGGATGGCCTGACGACTACAACGGCTGGCTGGGACTGGTGTTGTGCCCAATATTCTCTATCGGACCGCTGCTCTACGCCATCTTTTACCGCCGTGTCAAACAGTTCGACGACGAGTTGCAGCATGATATGGACGAGAATACCCGCCGCGGCAGCCGCATCACCATCGTGCTCTACTCCTTAATATTAATCCTGCCGGCCCTCGAGGCGGTTTACGACCACATAATCAAGCATAATCCGGTGCAGGAGCGGGAATACTTCATTTATGGCTTGATACTTGTTGTATGGCTGGGGGGATTGTTCATTGGGCTGATAATCGACCAAGAGAAGATTCTCCTGTTTCTGGAAAAGATCCACCTGTTTCTAAAGAAGAAAGGGTGGCATTTCCTCGACAAGCTGCTTTTCAAAGACATGTTTGACGAAGACGAAACAGACGAAACAGAAACCGAGCCCACTGAGCCATAGACACATTTAGAACACGCACTTTTTATACAATCTTTTAAAATCTGATGGTGAGAGAAGCAACACATTCATAATTCTTTTGCAATCTTTTAAAATCTGAAGGATATACAAGACCACGCATTCATAATTTTACAATCTTTTAAAATCTGAAGGAGAGACAAAGCCACTATGAAAAAAGCATTATTACTCGGCGCGCTGATATGCGCCATCGGTATGCTGGCCGCCTGCAAGAGCGGTACGGCAAACGAGGCTGCTGTCAACACAATAGACACTGACGAATTGACCTGGGCATCTATCGACGAGAAACTGTCCAGCGGAGCATTTCCGGCTGAAGCCGAGTGCATGTTTATCCTGTCGGACACCACATTGGACGAAGGCCACAGCGAGGGCGTAGGCAACAACCTGTTCAACCTTCTGCGCGGCAATCAGGAAGCAAACGAGTTGTTCTCCAGCAGCCTCAAGGGTATTACTTCGGAAGAAAGAGGCAAGAGTCTGAGTAGTCTTATGTCCCTGATGTCAATAGACATAGCCTTGGCTGAATACGGACAGTACGAGGACTTCCTTATTGACTTCCCCCTGTTCAGAGGCTGCGCCGAAGCAGAAGACGAGTTCAATTTGATAAAAGAAAACGGCATTTGATGCCCGCCATAATGAATACAAATAAGCATACAATGATTGCTCACTTCATCAAGTCAAGCAGCCGCAGCACTACAGCAAAGCGTGGAACCCTACTGTTGGCCTTCGCCACGCTCGTCATCCTCGCCGCCACGACCGCCTGCACAGGCAGGAACTCCACTGGAAGCGTCGACACCGTCAGCCCGGCCGACGACTGCGCCCTCGAATGTCCCGACTATATGTCCGACGAAGAATGGGCCGTAATCGCCTCCAACTGCGACTACTTTGTGCGGATGCTCAACGTCAACAAGGAGTTGGCAGCCGGAAAAAGCCTCCCTGCCAGCGAGGTTCAAGAGCTCATGCCTCGCAATGAGCAAGACTTCAGGCTGTTCTATATGCTTTGGGAATACGCAGCCGAGGACTGCGGTCCCACCGACCTGTACCACACTGCCGCACAATACGCCGCTGAAGACAGCCTCGACATGATGGAGCACGTGCTTAGGTGGTCGCTGTGGGGCGACAGTTGGGAGCTGCCGTGGGAGCTGTACGTAGAGATAGAGCAGCGCAACCCTGCAAAGTTCCGCAGCACCGCAGAGCTGCTGTGGAGCAAAGGCGAGATAGGCGCATACGAAGAATACCGCAACGCCAGCCTTGACCAATAACCGCAGCATATCAATGCATAAACGTATAAACATATCAACTTATCAACGTTCAACATATCAACTTATCAACATACTACCATGGCAAGCAACCCTGATTTCGTACAATACATCGTCGACCAATGCAGCGGTGCCGGCGAGGTGATGGCCCGCAAGATGTTCGGCGACTACGCCGTCTACTGCAACGGCAAGACCTTCGCCCTCATCTGCGATAACGGCTTCTATATCAAGCCTACCGACGCCGGACGACAACTGCTCCGCACAGAGGACATGCGTCCGCCTTACGAAGGAGCCAAGCCCTGCTTCTACATTGAAGATGTCGACGACCGCGACTACCTCGCCGCGCTCACCAAGGCCACCTGCGCCGCCCTGCCCGACCCAAAGCCCAAGGCCAAAAAGAAGAAACAGTCATGAAACGTATCCTCCTGCTATGCATGGCCTTGTGCGCCTTCGCCGCCGAAGCGCAGACCATCGAAAAGCCCAGCTTCGTAACCCGTACACGCGACGACTTCGCCCTGCGCGGCCCCGTCAAAGAGGTCTACGAGAAACATATCATGAACCGCAACGACCCCGAGCTGCAGGACACCGACTACCATTCCTACACCTTCGCGCCCGACGGGCGGCTTATACGCGAGACCGTGAACGATGTAGACCGCATTTGCGTCATGGAATACACCTACGAGGGTTCACGGCTCGTACGCATCGACGCCGAAGGCGACTGCGGCCAGACGATGACCATCACCTACTCGCCCGACGGTCGGAAGGCATCGGTCAAAATAGCCTACGGCACCACGGAACTCGACTCTTTCACCGTGGAATACAACGACAAAGGCCTACCATGCCGCTATGAAGGCTTCACCTGTATATGGTCGCACGACGGCCTTCTGCAAAGCATAGGCAACACCTACTGGAGCCGGGCATACTTCTACACCGACGACGGGCAGCCGGCGCAACCGAATGGGAGCAACGTTTCTCAAAAGAGGCTGACGCACGAAATACAGAGCGACAACACCCGTAAAGAGTACATCTACAATAAACAAGGCGACATCGCAGAGATTATAATCACCTCCTGTAACACGTCGCACGGCATCACCCGCCAGGAGACCTTCAAGCCACACTTTTCGTACAAATACGACGCCCACGGCAACTGGGTTTCCGAAGGCAAGAACACGCTGCGCCGCATCATCTATTACGACGAATAGCGTGCAGCGACGACTCACATCAAAGAATCATCAACAAAAACACACAACATTTATGAATATCAAGATTATGGCCGCACTCATTGCCAGCACGATGCTGCTCACGGCTTGCGGCGAGAAGAACGAAGGCAACAAGAGCCTGACAGTAACCAACACACGCCACTCGGAGTGCCTGTCGCACAACGACAAAGGTGCCGAAAGTCCCGACACGCTCAGCGTGGTTTACGACAACGGCACGCTGCACGTGACGCACCACAATCTGTACGTAAACTGCGGCTCCGCCCTGGCCGGAAGCGTCATCAACGTAAGCGTGTCTGTCGACGGCACGACCATCAACATCCGCGAAACCGAGGACGAGAGCAACCCTCAGCAACGTTGCATGTGCGAGGTTGACAACCAGTTCGACATTACAGGCATCACGCCGGGCACCTACACGTTGACCCTCCACAACTGGTACCCCGAACCACAATCATTCGTGTACACATTCTAAACCCCACACAGCATGAAGATAGCCGTATTCTGCGCCTCGTCGCACCCACGCACACAGGCCTTTGCCCAGGCGGCAGCCAGTCTAGGCGAAGGCATAGCCATTGCCGGGCACACCCTGCTGTACGGAGGCAGCAACCTGGGGCTGATGGGCGTGGTGAGCTCAGCGGCGATGGAGCACGGCGGGCATGTCGTCGCCGTGATACCCACCCTCTTCAGCGAAGAGATAATCAACTCGCAGCGCGTCACCGAGCTAGTGCGCGTGCGCAGCATGGCCGAGCGCAAAGAGCGGCTCCTTGCCGACGCCGACGCCTTCGTCGTACTCCCCGGCGGCATCGGCACCCTCGACGAGATATCCGAAGTGATGGTGGCCAACCAGCTACGGCAGATTGACAAGCCAATGGTGCTGCTCAACATCGACGGCTTCTTCGACGCCTTCCTCGCACAACTCGCCGCCATGCGCGCCGAGGGTTTCCTGCGCACCGACGGCGGCCTAGTCACCGCAGCATCAGTAGACGACGTGTTTCTTAAATTCCAGCAGATCCCTTAAGCTCCAACAGATTTTAAAAGATTAGAAAAGAAGGCTACGCAATCACAACTCTTTCACAATCTTTTAAAATCTAAAGGATAAACAAGGCCTCGCAATCATAACTCTTTTACAATCTTTTACAATCTGAAGGAGAAACAAA
>JAGCUZ010000011.1 GCA_017962615.1 Bacteroidales bacterium
AGATAAATTAATGAACAACCCCGCATAAGGCCGCAAGGCCGCAGTGTGGGGTATAATACCATAAAGCTATGGCAAAGATGACGCAGGGAATCATTGGAGGATTCGAAGGAAGTGTGGGGCCGGTGATCGGCTACAAATGGAAGGACGTGTGGTGCATGCGGAGGCGACCAACGCAGGTATGCAACCCGCGCACGGAGAGGCAGATGGCCCACCGACGGCTGTTCACCGACATGGTGCGGCTTGGCGGCCGCATGGGCGAGGCTGTGCGCATAGGGCTGCGGCAGCGTGCCGCCGAGTGGCAAATGACTGAGTGCAACGCCTTTGTGCGTCTGAACTGGAGCGCGGCGGGTATGCCGTCGTTTGCCGACCTGCGGCTCAGCGAGGGCACGGCGGCGCCAGTGGGCTTCACAGGTGCCGTGGTGGGCGCAGACGGCGTTCTTACAGTGACTTACGACCGCATGGAGCAGGCCGGAGCGCGCAACGACGACAAGGTGCACGTCTTCGTGTACAACGCCACCGAGGGCCTTGGGCTGCTGCTCGTCACCGCCGAGCGTCGCGCCCGCCGCATAATGGCCTTGCTGCCCGACGGTTGGGCCGCCGAGGAGCTGCACGTGTACGGCTTCGTCGAGAATCGCGACGGCCACTGCTCGCGCAGCAGTTACATTGCCATTGGTGACAATACCGAAGAGTCTGAAGAAGAATCTGTTGCTGCTAACGCGCCAGCGTCGGAACCTGCATCCGCCAAGGCTGCAAAGGCTGTCGTAACAAAGGCCGAGACCGGTACGAAGCGCCGAAGGGGCAAGGGCTCTCCTGACGAATAATGGCTCTTGAGCAAAGACAAATAAATAACGAAAAATATTTGGCTAATCCAATTATTTGTTGTATTTTTTGCAAATCGAAAAAACGGAGATTTGTATGCAAACAACTGTGAACTATCAGGATATGTCGGCCGTAGACGCGTTGTGGACACTCTATAGACAGCAGCCGCAGCCTGTGCGTGATGCTTTCCGTAACCGTGTCATCGAGCAGGTGGATGTAGAGGATATGCCCATTGTGCGTGACCGCGAGGATATGATTGCGGTGTCGAAGCAGCGCATGCGTGACATTATAGATGGCACAGAACGGACACTCGACCATGACGAGGTTATGCGACTGGTGGATAACGCCATAGCCAAAGCGGTATGAAGGTACGATGGTCGGAGCAAGCCGCCATGGAACTGGCTGATACGGCGGCGTATGTGGCATGCAATTTCGGCAAACGTCCGGCTGTGAGGTTGCGTGATACCATTCATGATGCAGTGAGTGGGACGCGGTAGCGTCAGCGCCGAAAATATAGTACCCTGTGTTTTTCATCAAACACAATAAGCGTTGTTCAAAATATTTTAGGCAAATAATTGAACGCGCGTAAAGTTTTTTGCTCAATTTGAAAAAAACACGTATCTTTGCAGTCGATTTTTATGCAACAAATGACACAAAAATCGAATAGACAAGAATGAAAATAAGCAGAGATTTATACTTAAAGAAACTTATCAACCGTCAGCATAACGGACTGATAAAGGTAATCACCGGTGTGAGTCGGTGCGGGGGAAGGGGGCATGGGGCGGGGTGTTTGGGTTTGCTTGTTGAAATGTTATGCGTTTTATGGCGGGCTGCTTGGGTTTGTGTGGTGCGATGTTAGGGCTTTTGTGGAGGGATTTTGTTTTTATTGTTGATTATTTGAAATTTATGTGTATATTTGCAGTGGATTTATTATTGATGATATTGTGTTAATGTGCACGTAATGAATGGTTTGTCTATATGTGGTGCTTTGGGGCGTTCGGAGATGGAATGCCGGATGCCGATGCTGCGGAATACGGCGAGCACCACGTTGGGCAAAGGTTTGGTTTTCATTACACTGCTGCTGTTCTTCCTGCTGCAAGCCGGTCCGGCAAGGGGACAAATCGACACGGAGTTCTGGTTCGCGCTGCCAGACATGGATTCATTAAGTTCACACAGGACAGATGTGTACTTAAACTTTACCTCATATAACTCTCCGGCCACCATCACTATAGACCAGCCCGCCAATAGTAATTTCCAGCCTATAACTTTTGTATTACGTAGATATAGCTACATGTCTTATTCAATTGCATCGCTGTGGGGCTTGTTAGAGACAAAACCTATAAACACAGTGCTGAACCGAGGCCTTCGCATACGTTCCACATCTGACATATCGTGTAATTTTGAGACAGGAAATCCTTGTGGCGCAGGCTATAGTCTGAAAGGCCGCAATGCGCTTGGCACACACTTTATAGTGCCTATGCAGACGGTATATAATCATTTCTCGTATTATCCTTTTCTACGACCTATTTATCAATCTCGCGATACTACACTGTGTAGCATAGAATTGGTTGCCACCGAAGACCGTACCAACGTTCAAATCACATCCCCAGTGGCATTGAGAGGTGGTATACCAGCAAACAGCACGGTAAACGTAACGCTAAACCGAGGACAAAGCTATGCGGTGCAAGGCGCGGGCCCTGCGGCTGCAGACCATCTGTCGGGTACTGTTATCCGTTCGAGCAAGCCTATAGCGGTTAATTCAACGGACGATTTAGTCGAGGCGGAACGTTTAAATCCAGATAGTACCAGATCTTGGGGGTTGGATATGGTTGGCGACCAATTGGTGCCTGTCAATTCACATGGCCGTCGTTATGTTGTCCTGAGAAGTGGCACACCTGAAGATTGGGTGTTTATATATCCAGTAGAGGACAGTACAGTGGTGAACATAGGCAACGATACAACGTTGCTATTACGCACAGGTGGGTGTTTTAACTACCATCTTGTTGATACGGTAACGCTTATCACCTCGGACAAACCTGTCGAAGTATTTCAGATATTGTCACAAGCATTAAATAATTACGCAGGTAAGTTGGGAGGATGCGTTCTTCCTAATATGGAATGTATGAGTAGCCAATGTGTGATGTATACGTCACATAGTTTTAGAAGTAATACAGAACGGGTTATCATGTTGGTGGTTGAGACTGCGCATATAGGTGGATTTAGGATTAATGGGAGTAGTAACAATTTTATCATATCGGCTGCCGACTTCAGGCCAGTGCCTGGAGACTCAACGCTTTCATGGTGCAAAAAAGGCATTGCCCGAAATCTACAAATAGAGTATCTAAAGGTTGAAAATACGATGGGCGGTTTTGCCTTAGGTTTCATAGAAAATTATCAGGCTAATTGCAACTTCAGCATGTTGAGCGAATACGCAACGCCGCATAATATACGAATAAGGATGGACTCCACCTACTGCGTAGGGGAAGACATTGTGTTCAACTATGAAGCACCAAACATAAGTGGGTTGACGTTGAAAGGCCCCAATGGTTTCCGCGTGGCAGCGCCGCCATTTGTCATAGACAGTGCCATGCCCGAGATGAGCGGATGGTACAGGCTTGAAGGGATAGACACAGCCAACTGTCTTCGCATGGTGTCCGACAGCATATACATCTCTGTCGGTTACAGTCATTGTTTCCATTACTTTGACAGTACGGTGTGTTCTAACGATATGCCATTTAGGTGGAATGGTATTTGGGTGGACTCTGCTGGCACTTATATGGATACGCTTGTCTCTGCGAGAGGAGGGGATAGCATAGTGGTAATGACATTTTCGGTCGATAGCACTCCTGTGCTGCAGCATATAGCAGATACGTCTATAATGGAAGGGAACCCGGTTGCATTATGGGCGTCGGGAGCATACTATGTAACATGGGGCAACGAGAGAGGTGGTGTGGTTGGCAGTGGCGACACACATACAGTGTCGCCACCAAGAACAACACGTTATACAGTATCGGGATACAATCAGGCAAGCCCTTCTCGAAACCTGGTAGATAACGGTGACTTTGAACAAGGCAATGTCGGTTTCTTGTCATCATATACAAACTCTTCAGTACTCTATATTGAAGGCAATTATTATGTCGGAACCAATGCAATTATATACTATGGCGCGTTCTCTAACATGCCAGACCATACTACGGGTAGTGGTAATTATATGATTGTTAATGGGGCTAATTACGCAAATTCAGTGGTGTGGACCCAGACGATTGCTGTGAACCCTCATACGAACTATGTCTTCTCAGTATGGGTATGTAGCGTGGGAGGAGGTTTGGCGGTGCCGAGCAATATGGCTCGGCTGCAGATAGCGGTGAACTATAGAAATTATGGAACCGAGTTTGATGCTCCGTCCAGCTATGGAGTCTGGTCGCGCCATTACGTGATGTGGAACAGTGGCAACAGCACTTCAGCGGTTATTGAAATAATTGACATAAATGGAAATAGAGAAGGCAATGATTTCGGTATTGATGATATAGAATTCTATGCTCTGTCGCCCTGTAGTGTTACGGATACCATTAAGGTGGACGTTACCAGATATACATACATAGACAGTACCGTTTGTTCGGACGATATTCCTTTGATGTGGCACGGCATCACAATAGACTCGGCGGGCACTTATGCGGACACGCTCTCTTATGCTGGCGGTAGCGACAGCATTGTTGTGCTGAATGTGACGGTCGTTGCAGCGCCGGTGTTGCAGCACTCGGCGGACACGCTGATAAGGGCAGGTGGCACAGTGGCTTTATGGGCATCGGGGGCAAATGTCGTGACTTGGTACGACGAGAGCGGGACCATCGTGGGCAGAGGTGACACGCTGACAGTGTCGCCCCCGAGGACAACGCGCTACGTTGTGGTTGGAAGCAATGAGTTGTGTGGCGACACGGGGTTTGTGACGGTGTCGGTCTATTGGCAGGCGGACACGTCGGTGTGTCTGGACCAGCTGCCTGTTGTGTGGAACGGTGTGACTATTTATGGCGACAGCACTGTGTGGAAGACCTTGTCCGACGGCGCTGGCAGGGACAGCCTGGTGATGTTCACACTGCATGTGATACAGTCGAACACCTACCTTCTGGAGGACACTGTAAGTGTGTGCCGTTGGGAGGCTTACCGCTATAGGGACAGCAACTACTATGCGCCGAGCTTTGTAGAGGATTCGCTACAGAGCATCCAAGGGTGCGACAGCGTTGTGCGGATATGGCTTGAGATACACGACAGTGCTTTCCGTGCCGACGGATGGCTGAGCGACGACTCGGTGGTGTGGCATCGTGGCGACAGAGAGATAGCGGGGTGTCAGCCTGTGAAGGTATGGCTGCGCGACAGCTCGGCAGACGCGGCAGCGGTGGTGTGGCACTTCGGCGACGGGACCTCGACCACGGAGCGCGAGGCCTCGCACGTATACAACAGGGCTGGAGTGTACACCATAATGCTTGAGGCTGTTAGCGGCGACGGGTGCCGCGACACGGCGTGGATGGTCGACGCGGTGCAGGTGATGGAGCAGCAGAGGAACAATTTCTATTGGGAACCTTTATTGGTTACCATAATGAAACCCGAGGCGGATTTTGTAAACCTCACGCAGCCCGACGACAGTCGCAACAGCTACAAGTGGTTCTTCTTGCCCAAGGGTGGCGGGCAGCCCTACGACTCAATCTTCGGGCGGAGCCCTCACTACCGCTGGACGGCCGAGCACATTGCGGAAAACGACTGGCAAGATGTGATGCTGGCCTCCGAACGACAGTATACTACCTTGCATCAGAACACGTTGCTCTGCTTCGACACTATGGTGCAGACAGTGCATATTGCCAACATCTTCCTGCAGTTTCCCAACGTGGTGACGGCTAACGGCGACGGTGTGAACGACCGCTGGTGTGTGGTGAATCTTGTGGAATACGGCTACTGGCCCATCAACCGCCTGCGCATATACAACCGCTGGGGCAAGCTGGTGTTCAGCCGAGACAACATCACGTCGCACGACGATGACTGGGACCCTGCCGCCGAGAACAGGCCTACGGGTACCTACTTCTTCCACTTCGAGGCGCAGAACGAATATGGCCACACGCAGCACAACGGGGTTATCGAGGTGCTGCGCTGACCACAGGGCCGGCGGCTATGCCCTTAATTGGCACCGCAAAACAGTTTTTTATGTCTATTCCCAATAGTGTCCTAAACGTTTTATGGAAAACTCGGTGTAAAATATGGACTGCTCTGGTCACCATGCTCATGCTGTCCTACCTGAAGTCCATTGCACATTATACGTGTCCGTCTCCAGCCTTTACCTGGCCGCACTTCAAAAGACCGTCAATAAGAAGCTTGTCCAGACGTCCGTTGATGTTGAATTTGTACGACTTCCCGTCTTTTGTGTCCAAGAACGTGTCTTCAGAAGCCTTGTCAGACAGCATTTTCAGCACCGTGTCGGGACTGCACATCTCATATCCTTGCGTTTTTTCGGAAAATTGGGTGGAAAGACGCTTCGCATCCTCTATCCGAGACCCTCCAGTGAGGTAAATCGACATCAATGTCTCGACAATTTCCGAATAACTGTATTGTGCAAGAATACCTCTAATAACCAATGTGTTATCAATAATATCCGCCAACCCAGACCTGCGGAAATGGTCGATGCAGAAATAAAATCCGCCGAAATTGTTTATGGAATCGTTTTTTATTTGTACCTTTGCACCCATAATTGTTGTTTTTTAATGCAATACAAAAGTACAAACAATTATGCAATCAGGCGACAGGTTGCCTTGAAAGTTATCAACAACCTGTCGCTCAATTTATAAACACTGCGCTTGCGGAATTAAGGATCAATAAAAATGTTGCAGGTATGCGGCTTTTCTTGAACGTGGCAGATTAGTGCTGTATCGCTACTTTCCGTACGACGGAAGCATTGTGTGCCACAAGTTTCACGAAATAGATTCCTGTAGGGAGATTATAGGTGGGTATCTTGTGTCGGGTGCCTTGCATCTGGCTGTGGTAGCTGGCTTTCCCTTGGAGGTCGTAAACGGTTATCGCGGCTTGGTGTTGAGCCTCGTTGGTTGAGACGGTGATGTATGCCGAGGCAGGATTTGGTGCAATGGTCAACGCGATTTTGTTAGGCTCAGCAATAGTGTTTAGAAATGAAGGCAGGTCGGTGTACCAAATGCCGCCAGCCATAGGAGAGGCATAGAGGCGATTCCCGTCGATGCAGATGTCAAGGATGGGACCGGCGACGGGGATGTCGTCCAAACGTTGCCATCTGTTGCTATGGTCGTATTTAAGGTAAATGGAGCCGTCTTCGCAGCCAATGGCAACGATGGTGTCTGTGGCGGTGATGCGTCGGATGGTGGCGTCGGTTGGCAGTGCCTCGACAGGTTGCCAAGTATGGCCCATGTCGTCGGTGAAGTAAAGGCCATGGTTGCGAGTGCCTAGGTACAGACCGCCGGCGTGATGGCGTAATGTGGTGTAATTTACACCATTGAACGGCGAATTGAGGACTTGCCAGTTGGAGCCTTGTTCGCTGCTATAGCGCAACACGCCATCGTAGGAGACATGATACATGTTGCTGCCGTCCCAAGTGAGGTCGACGACATCTATTTCATGAGGCAGGCTGGTGGGTACATACCATCGCTGGCCAAGACCGAAGGAGACATACATCCTGTCCTTGCTCCCTGCAAGGACTTGTGAATCACAGCGTACCAGACTGTGAAGCCATTGCGCTTCAGGGAGTCCAGAACCGGCAGAGCTGAACGAAGCGCCTCTGTTGGACGATAGGAAGCTGCCCAGCATGTCGGTGCCGATAAACACGCTGTCGCCTTCCACCAGCATGCCGCGTATTTCCACGGTCCCGATGTTGGAGCCTTGGGTCCATGTGCTTCCGTTGTCGGTGTAAAAGAAATCGGAGCCGTGTGTGGCGGCCAGAACACGTCCGCCGCTGATGCCTATGTTGCCCACAGAGGCAAGGAATGCGGGCGTGTTGGTGCGAGCCCAGCCGGAGCCGTTGCCATTGCCCCGATAGATGCGGCCTTGGGTGTCGCCAACAAAGAGGTGTCCATCGTGGGCCTCAATGCACCAAAGACTTCTTGAGGGAATATTGGAGTTGAAGTCTTGCCAGGTGACACCATTGTCGTAGGAGGCGAATACCCCGTCGCCGAAGCAGGCGGCATAGAGTGTGTCGCCCAGATGGGCATAGCCTTTGGCTTGCTTGTTGAGTCCACTTCGGGTCCATGTGTTGCCATTGTCGCTGGAGACCATGACACCTTGCCCGAGGACGGTGGCGAAAACCCTTCCATTGTGGCAGTAGATGCCGAGGACATTGCTGTTTATGCCATTGTTGCACGGCTCCCATGTGGCTCCGTTGTCGAAAGAGCGGTAGACGCCGCGTTTATAAGTGGCGATGAATATGGCATCTTCGTTGTCGGACATGAAATAGGGGTAACGTACATCGCTCGGGAAATGGCCAGAGACGTAGGCTCCATGGGTACCTTCGGTGGATTGGTAAACGCCTTGTATGTAGGTCGAGGCAAGGAGCGAGCCGTTGTGGACCAGTATGTGCTTGATGTAATGGTTGTGCAGATAGGGGTCGGGAGTCCAGTGAAGACCGCCGTCGGTGGAACGGAATATGTTCTCGTCGGTAGCGAGGAACACAGTGTCGTTGTGGGTGACGAGGCATTTCGTGTCGCATGAGGTAAGACCGTTGTTGCGGAACTCCCAATTGAGGCCTCGGTCGCTACTTACCATGACGCCGCCGCCTGTGGCTGCATAGTAAAGGCTGTCGGTGCAGAGAATGCTCCTGACATAGCGTCCCTGTGGACCGTTCATGGGCTGCCATTGGGCTTGTGCCACATTGAGAAATGAGAAAGCTAGGAGAAAGAGTAGGGGAATGTTTTTCATGTTATGACTTTTGTTTATGAGCATTACTCTCTTGTTTTTGTTGGCAGAATTGATTGACATGAAAGGCAATTACATCAATATGCCATGTGCTACTTTTTTGCAAAGTTCGGAAAAAATCTTGACGTGTGCAAGGTTTTTTCAAAAGATTTGTCAATAAGAATACCATTGTGCCGTGGATAATATTTGTTGCTCTTATACCTAAAATCCGCAAACCAATTTAAGAATTATGTCGGAGAAAATTTGTAAAGGCCAATTCGGGTGGTTTGCGGTGATTTCTATCTGAAAATCAGTAATATCTATTTATTTCAACACAACTTCCCCCTCCCCATAAGGGGGTCTGTGGGGGTTCCGTAAGAATCCTGGCCTACACCTGAAGCCGCAGGTAGGCGTCGTTGCTGGTGTATAGCCTGAGCATCTTCCTTGCGCCGCACTTCACCCACTTGAATAGACCGTCTCACTCTATCTGCGTGCCGGGGGCACGCGCCCTCGAACCAAGCCAGAGATAATATGTACAGAGTGTTATATGTCGCCCTGTAGCGTGTGGTGGTACACAGACTGTCTACTTAATAACGAGACAGTAGCCTGTTGTACAGAACTGCTGTAACGAGGGCGCGTGCTTCCTGCACGCAGGTTTCTATAGGGGGGCGTTGTACCCCACACTGCGCCCTATCGGGCTTGTGCGGGGTTTCTGAAGGCACGTGCCGCTGGCACGTTATTTGCGGCTTTATAGGCTTTAGTTGTGCGACAGGAGTTTGACGAGGGCGCAGGTGGTGGCTTCGTCGAGGCCGGTCAAAGCGGCAACGCCGCCGTCGATCTCGCTGTAAACGACGGGGACCGCCAACACACGGTGACCAAGGGTAACGGGCAGGTGCTGCCCTATGCTCTCGTTGGTTATATGCCGCCACTGCTCTTTGGCTGCGTCGTTGAACTTGAAGGTGAAATATGGCCTGTTGTCCCACCACTCGGCTTTGGCATACTCCACCTGCGTGCCGTCGAGTAACGGTCGCAACTCTTTGTCGCCACTATTGCCGTAAAGCACTATAAGGCAGAAGTATTCGCCCACAGGATGGTCCCCAAGGGTATCGGGCTCGATATATGCCCAGGCATAACGGCAGGCGGTGCCGTCGCTCAGCTGCTTGAACACCCGCACGGCCTCACGTCCCACGACGGCGGTGTCGGCCACAGAGACATCCAAACCCGGCAACGCACTGAATTTCTTCAGTATGCCGTCGGGAACATTCATCTCTTTTATCTTGTCGAGATACCACTCGTTGGCCGGCGACGCATGCCACAGCTGGAAGTCGGTGGCTTCGTAGTGCCGACCAAGGACACTGTCGGCATCGACGTTGCACTCAATCAGTTTCTCGGGCGGGATGGGTATTCTCGTTCCCAGGCATCCTGACATTAACATGAGTCCCACCGCGGTGAGTGCCAATATGTTCCAATTGTGATTCCTTTGCTGTTTCATAGTAAGACATGTTGATTACCGATTTGCAAATTTACGAAGAATATCGCAACCAGAGAAATAAAAAGATGTAACTTTAAAATTTTTTACGTAAATTTGCAGCATAAAGATATATAACAAGAAACAAACAACACATTGAAATCCATGAAGAAAAGTATTCTCTCGACATTTGCATTCATCTTTATGTGCCTGACCGTCGGGGCGCAGAGCATCACCTTCGACCTGAAGCCCGAAGGCAAGGGCGCCACAAACGACGACGCGCCTCTGTTCATAGGCTGCGACGACCAGCGTATCGTCCTCATTGAGAGCACGGGACTGCTGAGCAGGACCCTCTCGCTGGCGGCTTACTCGCTCGACCAGCAGGAGCTGGGCCGCGTGGAGCTTGGCAAACAGAAAGACCTGTCGGCCTTCGGCGGATATATCAACGGTCAGCACATCGACCTGATACATGCTGTATTCCCTAACGACGCGAAGACCGGCCAGATGTTTATGCGCACTTACCGCAACCGTCACAGCCTGACAACGCTACAGACGGAGGGCGACACCATGATGCTGTGCAAATACGACGGCGAAAAGGGCGACTGGTTCGGCTGCGGGGTGGTTCCCTCGCCCGACGGCAAGCTGCTGGCAGGCGTGTACAGCGCCAACTACAAAGGTCAGGGCTCGGAGGTGAAGGTGTGCCTGTACAGCCGCGAACTGGAGGAATACTGGACCATGACGGCGCCGGGCAGTTTCTACGGTGCCGTGCGCGTGACCGACGAGGGCGACGTGATTCTCTACTCTTTCGGCGACGACGGCCAGTGCCGCTTCTCCATACTCGACGGCGAACGCATTGAGAATGCAGAGTTCAAGCTCAACACCGAGAACAGGATAATAGAGCGCGAGCTGGTGCGCTACGGCGCGGGCAAAATCATAGTGGCCGCCGCTGTGCGTGAGGAGGACCACACCATAATGCCCATTGGCTCGAACATAGACCGCGTGGACATATACTGCTACGACATAGCCAAGAAGCGCCTCGACGTGGAGCGGCACAACTTCACCGACCTGGAGACCAACCGACTGGCCAACGAGAAAGACGGCAACAAGCCCCGCCACCATTGGGCACAGTTCGGCCAGATTGCGCAGACCCTTGCCGACAAGGACGGCGGCTACGTGGTGATAGACCAGAAGTGGAGCGTGTCGGTGAACGGCACCCCCACTGAGCAGCACCGTCGCGGAATGCTGGTGATGCGCATCGACGCCAACGGCAAGATACTGTGGACCCGCACGCAACGCTTCAGCGCTACGGCCCGCTGGCTCGACCGCGGCCTGCTTGCCCACCGCTGGAGCTGCACTCCCGACGGCATAGTGCTGACATGGGTTGACAATGCCGGCAACGCCGCCCTGCCCGCCGAGAAGCCTTTCAAGGAATACAAGACAGGCAAGAGCAAGACCACACTCAACGTGTGGATGCTCACCCCCTCGGGCGACGAGATGCGCGGCAGCACACCGGTTGGCACCAAATGCCTCATAGGGGGCGCCCACAAGCTGGACAAAGACGGGCAGTATGTGGCCCTGATGCGCAGCGGCCGCAAAGGACAGCTGGCATTTATCACGATAGAGAAGAGATGATAGATGCGATAGATGTGATAGATTCTATAGATATTATATACGATAGAGATTTATGAGGAAACTGCTGCTTTTTGGCTTATACCTTGGGGCTATAGCCATTGGCGCGTCGGCACAGCCGCTGCGCTGCCAGGGCGATATCCCCGCCGACCTCAAGATGAGCGTCAGGCAACTATACGACACTGATATTGAACGCGCAGAGCAATACGCAGGAGGGCGTGTGCGCGACAAGGAGGCTGTGATGGAAGCCTCGTACCGCATCAACAAGATGCTGGCCGGAGGCCATATCATATACGGCGACCCGATAACCGCCCTCGTCGACCGCATTGCCGACACCCTGCTGCGCGAATACCCCGAGCTGCGCTCGGAGCTGCGTTTCTACACCGTGACGAGTCCCGACGTGAACGCCTTCACCACCCCGCAGGGCATGATATTCATCAACACCGGTCTCGTGGCGCAGGTAGAGAACGAGGCACAGCTGGCTTTCATCATCGCCCACGAGATTATACACTACTACCGTGCCCACGGGCTTGAGACCCTCGTGGGGCGCGACGGCAAGAAACGGCACGGCGACGACCTTGACGACGAGGCCGAGCACGCAGGCGACTTCACGCGCAAGCACCTGCGCAGCCACGCGATGGAGAACGAGGCCGACTCGCTCGGCATAGCCCTCTTCTACCTGACAAGCCCCTACTGGAAAGGGGTGAGCGAAGGAGTATTCGACGTGCTGCAGTACAGCGAGCTGCCCTTCGACGAGGTGCCGTTCGACACCACCTATTTCAACACCCCCTACTACCGACTGACCGGCTGCTGGCTCGACACCGTGGCCGACATCACCAGCCGCGACAACTACGACGACAGTCACAGCTCGCACCCCAACATACTGAGCCGCCGCCAGCGCACAGCTAACGCCCTTGCCGGCCATACAGGCGGACAAAAGTACCTGATGGCGACGCAGCAGGAGTTTGAGCGGCTGCGCCACATGGCACGCATCGAGTGCATACGCCAGGATCTGCTGCACGGCAACTACCCGCGCGCCTTCTACAACAGCTGGCTACTGCTCGCCGCCACGCCGGGCGATGCCACCCTCAGCCGTTACCTGACGCAGGCCCTCTACGGCACCGCCGTGTTCAAATGCAATGAGAAAGAGTCCGAGGTGGTTGGCGACTACGCCAAGGTGGAAGGCGAGATACAGCAGGTGTACCACGCCTTCAGACAGATGAATGCAGAGCAAGCCACATTGGCAGCCCTGCACAAATGCTGGGAGATGCACCGCCGCTATCCCCGCGAAGGGGCGTACACCGCCATGGCCGACCACCTGATGGAGCTGCTACGCACCAAGTGCCACAAGTCGGCCACCGACTACCTAAGCACCCAGCCTGTCGCCACAGCCGACACCACAACCGTCAGCACAGGCGACAACGCCGACCAGAAGTCCCTCACCAAATACGAGCGCATCAAGCAGAAACGCCAAACGCAGACGCGGCAGAACCCCACAGCCTACGCCCTCACCGACCTCATGGAGGCCGACAGTGCCCTCTACCCCACCCTACTCACCTACCTCAATGGCACAATGCCCGAGGAATACAGACCACAGCCCACGAAAGACGACGCCATGATTGTGTTCAACCCTAGCTACTGGGTGATTGACGGCAATGACGAGCTGCGTGCCGCCAAGAGCGACGCCAGCGAGGAAGACCTCATAAGCCGCATAGCAGGCACAGCAAAAGGCCTCGGCATCAACACCGTGGACTTCTCGGACCAAGGCATGCACAATATGACCACCGACGAGCAGTACAACGATTTCCTTACGGTTTGCGAATGGATGAACGAGTTCTGGCTGACCCGTGGCAGCTTCGAACTGCGACGCCTCATGCAGCCCGACATGGACCGCCTGCTGGAACGCTACGACGCACGCACCCTCAACATGACCGCCCTCCTGAACCTCGAGGGACAGCGAAACGGCATGGCGGCCGCCTATGCCCTGGTGCTCCCACTGGCACCCATCGTGCTGGCCACAGCCTTCACCGGCATAGAGAACACCGCAATGGTGTCAATAGTCGTCGACGCCCACGAGGGCAAGATGCTCACGCGACAGGCATACAACTACAACGTGGCCGACAACACGGCCCTCGTCAATGCCATGCTGTACGACACCTATATACGCGCAACTCGCACCTCGAAGAAGGAGCCCGTGGGCCACATGGGGCACCGCTTCGCCCTTGCCGGAGGCGTCAACCTCGGCATGGCAGGCAAGCAGAACTTCAGCTATAAGCAATACGCAGCCCTCACCCCGTGGGGCTCGGCCGAGTTCGCACTCACACGCGACCTCTCGCTGGCCGTAACCGCACGCTACCAGAAAGGCAACCCCGACATCGTGCAGCACTACAGCGTATGGCACGACGACGGCTGGTATAGCGGCAATTACGTCGACTCTACCGTGCAGAGCTCGCGCAACATGCTCACCATAGGCATGGAACTACGCAACTACTACAACAGCGACTTCGCACCCTACGGCTGCTACTTCGACATCGGCGCCCATATGGTGCGCTGCACCACCCTCGACAAACAGTCCAACACCAACACCTTCGGCGTGCACATGGGCATAGGGCGCAACTACATATTCCTCAACCGTCTGCTGCTGAACTACCAGATAGACTACGGCTATACCTACGGCTTCGTCAAAGCCTTCTTCGGCTTCGACGACGAGACTATGCCATACCAGCACTATGCCGACGCCATATTCTCAAACCTCATCACAATAAAACTCGGCATAGGAATTATACCATTCTGATGTTGATACGTTGATATGTTGATACGTTGATATGTTGATACGTTGATATGTTGATATGTTGATACGTTGATATGTTGATATGTTGATACGTTGATATGTTTTATGTTGATATGAGAAGAATGAGCCAGCCACTTATAAACAAAAGAATTAGAACTATATGAAAAAAGCATTTATTCTACTCTCTATGATGGCTGTATGCGCCATCGCAGGTGCACAGAGCGGTTTCCGCTACGTATACATACCAGGTGCCGGAGAGCGGCAGTTCGGCTTCAGCCTCTCACCTACTTACTGCGCACAGCATATCGTAGTGAAAGCCGAAGGCTTCAACAGCGCCCTCAACAAGACCGTATCATACGATGTTGACGGCATGGTGAACAACCACCTCGGCTACAGCGCAGGCCTCTTCTACGGCTACGAGACCACCCATGGCCGCACGCTTGAATGGGGCAACTACGCATCGTTGTACTATGGCCTAAACCCTTTTCACGGCACTGTGACCATAAACCGCAACGGCGTACCCGAAGAACATAAAATCAGCTATACCACACAGTATATCAAGCTGCACGTCATGCCGTTCCTCACATACAACATCAACGAGGAGTTCTCAGTCAGCGCGGGTCTCGGCTTCAGCATCGCCCCGACGCTGTCGAACAAGTTAAAACTTGACAGACAGGCGGTTGAAAACATTAGCGACCAAACCGAGAACAACCTGACCATGAGCATTCTCGGCTTCAACTTCGACGCCAACGTCGGCATGAAATACTGGCTTACCGACGAATGGTTTATCGGTGCACGAGTGCAATACAGTTTCCTGAATCTCCTTAATATCCTTGGCCGCGAAGAGAATAACAGCGACTTTACCAATGACGCATTGAAAGAGTACAACGGTGCTGCAAAAATCAACCTTGATAACGGCACCGGCAACTGCTTATTATACCCAAAAAATTACATACAGACCGTATTCTCCATCGGTTATACTTGGTAAAGAAAGCTCCAGTGGAGCTTTCGATAGCGAAGCGGAGAATAGAGAAACGACCCTTGTTGGCAGGTGAACCGAGATCGGTTCACCTGTTATCTTAGACGGCTGCGCGTAAGCGTAAGAGCCCCTGCGATATACGACAGGCTTTGCTCGGCCCAGTAGCGGCTCGATGCCATAAACGACTCATCGCGCAGGCTGTCGAGGAGCAAGAGATAGCCCATAATAATGCGGGCCAGCGATTCGGCAAGGCTACGCGCCGTATGCTCGAAGAGGTCGTCGGTGCTACCCTGCGACGATGCGGCATCGTACAGCTGACGGTAGGCGTCGACAGCTTCGCCGAGCATCGACAGTATCGTGTGAGCCTGTTTGTTGTCGGTGGCAAGTGCTTCGCGCAGACGGCTGTCGTACTGCTCGATAAGCTTCAGATAGGCGCCGTTGGCTATGCCCTTTATGGCCGCCACCACCTGCAGCTGACTCGTACCCTCGTAGATGGAGAGTATGCGGGCGTCGCGGTAGAGGCGTTCGCAGGCATACTCTTTCATGAAGCCACTGCCACCGTGCACCTGTATGCAGTCGTAGGCGTTGCGGTTGGCGAACTCGCTGGCAGTGAGCTTGACAAGTGGCGTGAGGATGTCGGCAGTACGCGAAGCGGCTTTCGACGTCTCGGCAAGGTCGACATAGCGCGCCGTCTCGTACATGAGGCTGCGTGCGCCGTCGGTGCGTGCACGCATGGCCGTAAGCATGTCCTGCACGGGAATGAAACGCTCTATGGGCTTGCCGAACTGCTCGCGCGACGCGGCGTAGGCCTCAGCCTCGCGGCAGGCCGCCTCGCAGAGTCCTATCGACTGTGCTCCAACACCCAGACGGGCGCCGTTCATGAGCGACATGACGTATTTTATAAGTCCCAGACGGCGTTCGCCAATAAGATGGCATGGTGCATTGGTGAACTGCAGCTCGGCTGTTGGCGAGCCTTTTATGCCCATCTTGTTCTCGATGCGGCGCACCGTCATGCCACCGTCGGCGCGGTCGAAGAGGAAATACGAAAGTCCACGGCCGTCGTTTGTGCCCTCCTCACTACGCGCAAGGACAAGATGCAGGTCGGCGTCGCCGTTGGTGATGAAACGCTTCACGCCGTTGAGGCGCCAGCAGTTGGCAGCCTCGTCGAAGGTAGCCTTCAGTCGCACCGACTGCAGGTCGCTGCCCGCGTCGGGCTCGGTGAGGTCCATGGAGCATGTGGCACCCTGATAGATGCGCGGCAGGTACTTCTGCTTCAGCTCCTCGGAGGCGAACTGCTGAATGGTGTCGGCGCAGTCCTGCAAGCCCCACAACGTGGCAAAACCCACGTCGGCACGGGCTATTATCTCGGCAGCCATGACGGCAGCAACGCGCGGGAAGTTCAAGCCGTTGTACCGGCGTTGCAGGGTCATGCCGTAGAGGCCCGACTGGATAAGGGTGTCGAGGTTCTGCCTGGTTCCCGGGGCATATGTCACACGTCCGTTCTCGAGCGATGGACCCTGAGCGTCGACATCGGCGGCATTGGGCGCAATGACATCGCCGGCAATATCGCCAAGGAGGGTCATCACTGCATCGTACTGTTTCACGGCAGCCTCGCTGTTGGCTGGTGCCTCGGGGTGGTTGCCGTGCTCGGCAAAGTCGTGTTCCTTCACTGCAGCCACCTGCGCCATCTCAGGATGATGCAGATAGAATGATAGTTTATCGTTATCTGTATAGAAGTTCATGGTTATTTCAAGTTGTTTTTATAGGCGGTCATAAACTGAGGGATGACGGTCATGGCGTCACCGATGATGGTATAGTCGGCAATGGCGTTGATAGGAGCGTCTGGGTCGGTGTTGATGGATATAATCTTGGCCGATTGATCCATGCCGGCGCGGTGCTGCACCGCGCCCGATATGCCGCAGGCGATATAGAGCTTGGGCCGCACGGTGACACCCGTCTGCCCTATCTGACGCTCGGGCTCGCAGAAGCCCGCATCGACGGCGGCACGCGTGGCACCCACCGAGCCGCCTATGAGTTGTGCCAGGTCGTGAAGCAGCGCGAAGTTCTCGCGCGAGCCCATGCCGTAGCCGCCCGCCACGATTATGGGAGCACCTTTTATGTCGATGCGCTTTGCCTCGATCTCACGGCTAAGGATGACGACGGCCTCGTCGTCGGCCTTGTTGAGCGAGACTTCCACGTTGTGGACCGTCGACGTGTAGTTGGGGTCGTATATCTCTTTCTTCATGACGCCCTCGCGCACTGTTGCCATCTGCGGCAGCGTCTCGGGTGTGACGATGGTGGCTATGATATTGCCGCCAAACGCAGGGCGGATTTGCAGGAGAATATCCTTATACTGCTTCTGAGTCTTTGCGTCGGTATGGTCACCAATCTCGAGGGCGGTACAGTCGGCGGTGAGTCCGCAGCGCAGGCATGAAGATATGCGGGGCGCAAGGTCGCGTCCCACCGACGATGCCCCGAAGAGAACGATGCCTGGCTGCTGCTCGCCAATAAGTTTGCTCAGCACAGAGAAATGCGGCAGCGTGCGGTAGGGAGCCAGACGCGGGTCGTCGGCCACAAAGATGTCGTCAACACCGTAGGGCGACAGGCTCTTCACCGCCTCGGCGGCATCATGACCCAACACGGCAGCCTGCAGCCGACCTTGCAGCCTCGTGGCAAGCTGGCGTCCTTTGGTACAGAGTTCCAAGCTGATATCGGCAACAGTGTTGTTGTCGGTCAGCTCGCAATATATTAAAACATTATTTTTTGACATGTTTATACGTGGATATGTTGATATGTTTTATGTGGATATGTTATACGCCTCTATCACATCTATCGTCTCTATCGCATCTATTGCCTAACAACTCACAAAATATGTTCCTTAATTAGGGTTTGTGCCAGCCCGGTCAATGCCTCTGGCGTTGCGGCCACCTGTTCGGCATCTTTGTGGGCAAGCACCACATTCTCTATCTTCTTCACCTTGGTTGGCGAGCCTTTGAGGCCAAGCCGTTCCAGGTCGGCGCCTATGGTGTCGGCCGAGCGCAAAGGCACCTCGTCGTCATAGAAACGCAGCAGACGGTGAGCGTTAGGGTAACGGCAGTCTTTTGCCGCCGAGGTGACGGTTATGAGTGCCGGCAGCTGCATCCTTACCATTTCGGAGCCACGCTCGAGGCGGCGCACGATGGTGAGCGAGCTGTCGCCCACTTCGTGTATAGACTCTGCATAGGCAACCTGCGGCAGCGACAGCTTTTCGGCCACCTGCGGTCCCACCTGTGCGGTATCGCCGTCGATAGCCTGACGGCCGCAGAATATGGCGTCGACATGTCCCAGCGATGAGATGGCGCAAGCCAAAGCATACGACGTGGCGAGAGTGTCGGCTCCCGCAAACCTCATATCGCTGAGCACAAAGCCATCGTCGGCACCACGCGAGCGGGCGTCGCGTATTATCTCGGCGGCACGCGGCGGTCCCATGGTTATCACTGTAACGGTGCTGCCGGGCACCGACTCTTTTAGCGCGAGAGCCATCTCGAGAGCCTTGAGGTCTTCGGGGTTGAAGACCGTGGGCAGGGCGGCACGGTTAACGGTGCCGTCGGCATTCATGGCATCGGCACCCACGTTACGCGTGTCGGGCACCTGCTTTGCCAATACAACTATTTTCAATTCTTTCATAATGTTTCTTTAATTACGAAGAAACTGTTTTGATTTTATCCAATGTATCTCTTATGCCATATAAACGGTGCTTTTTCCGCGGTCCTTCGGTTACAATGGAACCCCATTGCGCCCTCAGTACCACGAAAAAAAACCTCGTTTATATGTCCAATAAATCTCATCGACAAAATCAAAACAGTTTCTAAAGCATCAAACCACCGTCGCAGGCTATGACCTGCCCCGACACATACTCGGCCAGGTCGGAAGCCAGGAAGAGCGCCACCCTTGCCACGTCGACATCCGTGCCCACGCGGCGCATGGGTATCTGCTGCACCCAGTAGTTGCGGGCATCCTCGCCCAATTGTTTTGTCATGGGGGTTTCTATGAATCCCGGGGCAATGGCATTGCAACGTATTCCGCGCGAGCCCAGCTCCTTGGTCATCGAACGGGTAAAGCCTACGATGCCAGCCTTGGCAGCGGCGTAGTTGGCCTGTCCACTGTTACCTATCATGCCAACAATAGAACTGATGTTGATTATCGAGCCGCTGCGCTGCTTGAGCATCAGCGGGGCGAACGCTTTTGTGTAGTTGAACACCGAGCGCAGGTTGGTTTCTATCACAGCATTCCAGTCGCTTGCCGACATACGGAGCAACAGATTGTCGCGCGTTATTCCGGCGTTGTTAACCAGAGCATCTATGCGACCGTATTCTTTTGTCACCCATGCGGCCACCTCCATAGCGCGGTCGGTGTCGGAAGCATCGGCCGCAAGAAAGTCGGCACGCACGCCCTTGGCATGCAACTCGTCGAGTAGCGACCGACTGTTATCGCTCTCTTTCAAGTCGGTAAATATGACATTGGAACCTTCGTCGGCAAACATCAAAGCCATGCTGCGGCCTATGCCACGTGCAGCACCGGTGATAAGAGAAGTCTTGTTTTCTAATAGTTTCATAAAGATGTATTATCTACAAGAGTTATTATTAGTTGACCTTTAACGCAGAGCTTGCCGTCAACGGTGCCTTTGGCGTCGATGAAGAACACAAGTCCCCTACGGTTGGCAATCTTGCCCTCAACAGTGAAGGTATCGCCCGGACGCACTGGATGCTTAAACCGGATACCGTCAAAACCACTGTAGAAGGGGGTGCGGCCAAGCAGTTCCTCCTTGACGAGTATGCAGCTGCACTGGCCAAGCATCTCACACAATATTACGCCCGGCACAACGGGATTGCCCGGAAAGTGCCCTTTAAGGAAGAATTCCTCGCCGGTCACATGGTAGTGTCCAATAGCGGTGTCGCCCTCGAGAACCACATCATCCACCAACAGCATGGGTTCGCGGTGCGGTAGAAATGTTTTGATTTCGTTGCGTTCCATATTTATTTGTTGATACGTTGATATGTTTAATGTTGATATTTTAGATGGTCAACCACTTAAAACTTAGAACTAATAACTTAAAACTAAATTCTTCTGATGGCGACACAGGCATTCTGTCCACCAAAACCGAAAGAATTGGAGATTGCGATGTCGGCCTTGTAGTCACGTGCCACGTTAGGCGTATAGTCAAGGTCGCACTCCGGATCGGGCTGGTCCAGGTGGATTGTCGGCGGCACCAAGCCGTTCTTGACGGCCAGAGCGCTAATAATCAACTCCACCGCACCGGTAGCACCCAACATGTGACCATGCATCGACTTTGTGGAACTAATGACGGCCTTGCGTGCGTCAGCCTCGCCAAGAGCCTGTTTAATGGCCACTGTCTCTGCTTTGTCGTTGAGCGGCGTGCCTGTGCCATGAGCGTTAATATACAGGTTCTCTCCCGACTTGAAAGACGCCTCGGCCAAAGCCAGACGCATCGCATTGGTGGCACTGCGACCGTCAGGACGCGGTGCCGTATAATGGTAGGCGTCGCAAGTGTTGCCGTAGCCGCACACTTCGGCATAGATATGTGCTCCACGCCGACGTGCCAACTCATAGTCCTCCAAGATGAGTATGCCAGATCCCTCGCCCATCACGAAACCCTTGCGGCGCGCGTCGAACGGCAGAGATGCTGCCATTGGGTTGTCGCTGGTTGTCAAGGCTTTGCTATTGGCAAAACCAGCTATGGCTATCTCGCAGATGGCTGCCTCGGCACCACCTGTAATCATGGCATCGGCACGGCCTTCGCGCACCATCCTGTAGGCCTCGCCAACCGAATGGGTCCCTGTAGCACATGCTGTAACTACAGGCAGATTAGGTCCTTCGGCATGATGGACTATCGCCACGTTGCCAGATGCGATATTGGCAATCATCTCTGGTATAAACAGCGGTGAGACATACCGTGGACCATTTTTCATCAACGACGTATGCTCTGTATTGAATGTTTGTATGCCGCCTGTACCAGAGCCTATAGCACACCCAAGTCGGTCGGGGGCAATGTCTTTGTCGACCTGCAAGCCACTGTCGGCCATGGCCATGCCTGCCGCCGCCAGAGCAAAGAGAGCATAACGGTCGTTATGACGGACCATTGATTTCTCTATGCCAAAGTTCTCGGGCTTGAAGTCAAGTACCTCGGCTGCCACCTTGACGGGCAGCGTTTCGGTTGGTATTGACGTTATTTCACGTATGGCACACGAGCCATTCTGCAATTCTTTCCACAATGTTTCTACGTTATGGCCGAGCGGAGTTACGCACCCCATACCCGTTATCACAACTCTTCTCATGTTTATTTGTTGATATGTTTATCCGTTAATATGTAGAAAATTAAAAATTAAAACCGTGCCGGCTTCTATCACATCTATTCTATAGCCATATGTCGCGTCAGGCGCGTGGAACTTAAAACTAAATTCTAATTTTATCACGCAGCTTTCCCCCAGCGCAGCAGCGCCGCACCTGTCACAAAGCCAGCGCCGAAAGCACTGAGCATCAGAAGCGCACCGTCTTTCAACCTACCTTCTGTAGTCAATTCGTCAATCAGTATTGGTATGCTGGCCGACGAGGTGTTGCCATATCTCTGCAGGTTGCACGGAAACTTCTGTTCCTCCTGTCCCAAGCCCTCGCGTATTGACTTTATTATGCGCATATTAGCCTGATGCAACAGGTAGAAGTCTATATCATCAGGTTTCAGCCCCGACTCGGTCAGCAGAGCGTTGATATCGGCCAGTGAACCCTGCACCGCCATGCGGAACACGTCGCGACCGTGCATCACCAGAGGCTCGGCATTTTCGGTCGAACGGTCGTAAGGCGTTGTCTCCAGGGGACGCTTATAATAAAGTACATCCTTCTGCGACTTTGCCGTCACCCTTCTTGCCAACAGGCCGTCACCGCCAGTCACCACCACTGCGCCGGCACCGTCACCAAAAAGCACGCTGGTCTCGCGCTGATGCCAGTTGCAGAACTTCGAAGGTTCCTCGGCACATACAATGAGTATATGTTTTGCCCTGTCGGTCTTCAACAGAGCCTCGGCAATGTCGATGGCGTATATGAAACCCGCACAGGCACCGTTCAGGTCCATGCAGGGGCAACTGCACTCATCGCCTATACCACCTTGTATTATTGTACTTAATGAGGGTGTCACGTAGTTGTTGGCGACATTAGAACAAATAATATAATCTATATCATTACAGTCTACGCCCGAAGAGGCTACTGCCTGCCGGGCTGCGGCAATAGCAAGATCGCCAAGATTATCGTTACTTAATAGGCGCCGCGTTGCAATCCCTGTACGAGAGGTGATCCATTCATCACTCGTGTCAAGAAACCCCGCCAACATATCATTGCTGACGACCTTTTCCGGCAATGCGCTACCTGTTCCAATTATTTGCATATTTAAATGTATTTGGTGTCTTAAATAAATGAACGAGGACAAATATTGTCATTCGTTTTCGTTTGCAAAGAAACAACGAAATATTAAAAAAATCTTAACGATTTTGATATTTGACACAATATTTTGGGTAAAATGCCGATATTTTAGGTAAACTACAGCCACATTTGGCGAATGACGGAAAACGCAATGACCCCTAAATATCACAATATGTCAAAAATACCTGATTTTTTGACAAAGAAAACCAATACAATCCTATTTTTAACATGCGTCTTTATATTTTCCGCATTATTTGTAATAGTATATAATCCGACAAACCCTCCAGAAGACTGGAACAAAGTGACTTACACGGCCACATTAGTAGGCAGCGCTTTTATCGTACTGATAGTCAGCAGGATACTAATGCACGCTGTAAACAAGAAATCGCCCCTGCTGCTGTGGCAATATATTATCTGGCTCGCAGGAGAAATCACTCTTTTTGTCTTCGGCCTGACATTATTTTCTGTTCTACTAAACAAAACAAGCACTGACTTCACAGCCCTGCTTGGACGTGTCGCCATTGATGTGGGGAGCATACTCCTTGTGCCATATACTGTTACGGTTCTGTTATTCTTGTTGCATGAAAAGAAACAAGAAATAGCACGCCTGTTAAACATCATCGACAAACAAGCAAACACAACCGCAATGCCAAGCAACACTGTCAATTTCTATGACCGTAGCGGCAAGCTGGCATTCTCTACCCGCCGATCCAACATCCTATATATTGAATCGGCCGACAACTACTGCAACATACACTATATGAATGAAAACAAAGACAGCGAAGACACATTCATACTGCATAACTCGATGAAATACTTCGAGACATACGACACTCAATCGGGATTGCTGCGATGCCATCGAGGCTATATCGTCAACATGGAGAATGTGAGACTATTGAGAAAAGACGGAGAAAAACTTGTGTTGGAACTCACCAAAGGAGCCAAATCAATACCAGTATCACGCTCATATAAAGAACGCGTTGTGGGCTGCTTCACTGCCGTGGACACCATAAACGAGCAAGACAAGGAGCAGTAAATCAGCAACCGCAAGTCTTAACCAAAGTCACTTGGTCTTCTTGAACAGATAAAGGAAAGCCATAATGACGCCTAAGGCAACGCCCAATACTGTAAACACCGGAAAACGAAATTGTGCCCGTTTGTCGACCTTGACTCCTACAATAACCATCAAAGCCACCATTACAGCCATCTCCATTCCTATGGAGCTGTAATAGACCCAGCTTTTATCGTCTTTATCTTTCATTGAATAGGAGTTACCCTGCCGTCACATCAATAATAAGTACTATAATACAACAACACGCATACCACATGGTATGCCATAATACTTACCAACTGAACACAGCGGATATAATAGCGTATAGGCTATTTACTTAACGTTTCGGAACCTGTGGCTGGGCCGCAGGCTGTGCCGGACTTGGCTGAGATGACTGCATCCTGGCGCGCTCCACCTCATCGCTCATACGGCATGTACCCGAGAAACTTGCACCCGGCTCTATGGACAGCTTATTGATAACAACATCGCCTTTAACCTTTGCCGTGGTATGGAGCGACAGCAGCTCCTTCACCGTAATGTTACCCTCCACTGTACCAATGATATTGGCATTCAAACAATGGATGTTTCCTGTAACAACGCCCTTCTCTCCTACCACCAATTTGCCGTTCAAAGTGATATCACCTTGAAGCACACCATCCATACGGAAGTCGCCATTAGCCGTTATGTTGCCCTTTATTGTGGTGCCTTGTGTAATCGTGTTTATAGGGCCACTTTCATGTTCCGGTATTTTAGCCATAATATTCATGTTTAGCGAATGCTATGATGAAATAACACATCAAAAAATATACAACATTTGACGTGCAAAAATACATATTTTTTTTTAATGGAAGGAAAAAATCGGTATAATGGACAAAAATTAGGCTGTTCATCTTTCATTGGGTAATACCCTCTATGCCTTAAAAAACCTAAAATGAGTGTATTATCCTGTATTATTGGTGTCATTTTAATAGTATTAATAGCAGCCAAAGCCTTTGATTG
>JAGCUZ010000012.1 GCA_017962615.1 Bacteroidales bacterium
AGTTTCAATGAAAAGCAAGCGGCTGCGATGACAGCTATTGCCTGCCACGAGGCCAGGGGCGACCAGTCGTCGCTGGCCATCGCCATCGGTGAGGGCTTCGATGCAGGCCTCACCGCCAACCAGATGAAGGAAGCACTCTCGCAGCTCTATGCCTACACAGGTTTCCCGCGTTCGCTCAATGCACTGGGGACTCTCAAGAAAGTGATGGAACAGCGAGGCGATGTGGAGTTGGGCGTCGAATCGTCGCTGCTGCCCAGCGGCTACGATGCCCTCAAGCAAGGCACCGAGGTGCAGACGAAGCTCAGCGGACAGCCGTTCAACTACGACTTCTGCCCCGCCGAGGATTACTACCTCAAGGCGCACCTCTTCGGCGACATCTTTGCACGCGACCTGCTCACCCATGCCGACCGCGAGCTGGTGACCGTCAGTGCGCTGAGCGGATTAGAAGGCGTGATGCCGCAGCTGCAGGCCCACGTGCGCGGTGCGCTGAATATGGGTGTCACCGAGGAACAGCTGAACGGTATTGTCGCCTCGTTGCGTTCGCACGGTATGGAGGCAGAGGCGCTGCGTTGCGAGGCTGCCATCGCCGCCGTGGGCGGACAACCGATGCCTGCCGTCTCCACATCATCGTGGCCCTTGGGCGAACCCAACGACGCCTACGCCAAGTATTTCACCGGTCAGAGCCACCTGGCCTTGCTCGACTCTGTGAGCGGCCTCTGCAACGTCAGCTTCGAGCCCGGCTGCCGCAACAACTGGCACGTCCACCACGGCGCCACCCAGATACTCATCTGCGTCAGCGGTCGCGGCTGGTACCAGGAGTGGGGCAAACCCGCTGTGGAGCTGAAGCCTGGCGTCACCATCGCTGTCCCCGAAGGAGTGAAGCACTGGCACGGAGCCGCCAAGGACAGTTGGATGCAGCACCTTACCTATCACGCCAACGCCAAACCAGGCAACAGCAACGAATGGCTCGAGCCTGTCACCGACGAGCAATACAACACATTACAATAACTACAAATTGGGGAATATGAAAATTAGAAGCATCCTCACCGCAGCCCTCGCACTTCTTCTGGCTACCGGCTGCAATGCACAGAACAAACAAGAAAACACTAACACAATAACGCAATCAAACAATAAAACAATGAACAAGATAGTCATCTTCTTCTCCCACGCGGGCGACAACTACAGCGTGGGCAACATCGAGGTCGGCAACACCAAGATTGTGGCCGACTACATCAGCGAAATAACGGGTGCCGACCAATACGAGATTGTCACCCACAAGTACGATGGTATGGCCTATATGCCGCTTATCGAGTTAGCCAAGAAAGAGGCTGCCGACGGCGAGTTGCCGCCCTACGAGGGTGCCGCTCCCGACCTCAGCAAGTACGACACCGTCTTCATCGGCGGCCCCGTGTGGTGGGGCACCTACCCACAGGTGATGTTCACGCTCTTCAAGGACATCGACCTCGCAGGCAAGACCGTAATACCCTTCACCACCGACGAGGGCAGCGGCCTGGCCAATTGCGTCAGCGATGTGAAGAAAGCCTTCCCCAAAGCCAACGTCACCAAAGGCTTCTCCATCTACGGCCACGAAGTCCGCACAGGCAAGGCCAAAGTGGAGAAATGGCTTTCATCATTCAAGTAAGAGCCAAGAGGTTGGCAATATCTTCCTGGAGTCGACGTTATAACAACATCAACTATGGTAATGGCAAAGTTGATTAGAATGATAAAAACAGCAAACTCTATGAATATGATACGATTGAATTGCTTTTTCAAGGCCCATGACGGCGAGCAGTACAAGACCGCGCTGGAGGCCGCCAAAGCCCTTACCAGTTATTCGCAGCATCACGAGGGATGCATTGCCTACGATGTGTTCCAGAGTGCTACGCGACCGGATGTGTTCCTCATCTGCGAGACGTGGACGGATGCCGCCTCGCTTGACAAGCATTCCGCCACGCCCGAGTTCAAGAAATATTCGCCCATGATGCGCCAGTGCGGTGAGATGAAGGTGGAGAAATTCGAATTCTAAAAAGATAATTTGTTATTTAGACAATCACTTACGCATTAACGCATTCAGCTATGAAAGTATTATTGATAAACGGTAGTGCACGTGCCAACGGCAACACGCATATCGCCCTCGAAGAGGTCGGCAAGACCTTGCAGGAAAACGGTATCGGCTACGAGATAGTGGGCATCGGGGCGAAACCTGTGCACGGCTGCATCGCCTGCGGGCGTTGCCGCGAGCTGGGACGCTGTGTCTTCGACGACGACCTGTGCAACACCCTGGCCGACAAGCTGGCCGGGAGCGACGCCGTCGTGGTAGGCACACCCACCTACTACGGACAGCCCAACGGGGCGTTGCTCGCGCTGATGCAGCGGGTGTTCTATTCGCGCCCCGACCTGGCGCAGCACAAGCCGGCCGCCGGCGTGGCCGTCTGCCGTCGCGGTGGCGCGACAGCCGCCCTGCAGTCGCTCTCGATGATGTTCCAGATCCTCAACATGCCGATGGTCACCTCGCAGTATTGGAACATCGCCTACGGACGCGAACAGGGGCAGGCCGCCCTCGACACCGAGGGGATGCAGACCATGCGCACCCTGGGGCGCAACATGGCCTTCCTGCTGAAAAGCATCCACTCCGCCGAGCCTGTGCAATACCCCGAAAGGGAGGAGTGGCAGCCGATGCACTTTATCCGGTAACACAAAACACCCACAGATATGAGAAAAACAATAATCACTCTTGCCGCCGCGGCGCTGCTTGCCGCCTGCGGAACCAACAACACCAACAACGAAAACAAAAACACAGAGACTATGGACAACAACCAACCCCTTCAAGAGGTTGCCGGACGCAAGAACTTCGGCAACAAGCGCGCGCTGGTGACCACGCCGCAGCCCTGCGTGATGATTGCCACGTGGGACAAAGACCGCACGCCCGACGTGATGATGGCCGCCTGGGCCGGACAGCTCGACTATACGCATATCGTCATCAGCCTGTCGCGGCACAAGACCACCGACAACCTGGCCGCGACGGGTGCCTTCACCGTCAGCTTTGCCGACGAGCGCACCGTGGCCGAGAGCGACTACTTCGGCCTCGTCAGCGGCAACGACGTGCCCGACAAGGTGGCACGTGCAGGCTTCACTTTCATACCCAGTCCCAACGTGGACGCGCCCATCATCAACGAGTACCCGCTGACGCTGGAGTGCCGCGTAGTGAGCTTCGAGGACGGCATGCTGATTGGCGAAGTGGTGAACCAGAGCGCCGACGAGAGCATCCTCACCAACGGAAAGGTTGACCTCACCAAACTCAAACCCATCGTCTTCGACGCCGCCGCAATGTGCTACCGCTCCGTAGGTGACAGCGTCGGTCAGGCTTGGGGTAGCGGAAAAAAGTTTCAACAATAAACCAAAATCAACAATGAAAAAGTTAATATTATTCGCATTCGCGGCCATCTTTGCGCTGGTGGGCTGCAAGAATACCGACAATAAAAACACAGAGAACAATATGAAACAGGAATTGACAATGACACAGGAGTGGGACAAGGTGTTCCCGCTGAGCGACAAAGTGACCCATCAGAAGGTGACTTTCAAGAACCATTTCGGCATCACGCTGGCAGCCGACGTATATACACCGAAGGATGCCGAAGGACAGAAACTGCCTGCTATCGCAGTGGGTGGTCCATTTGGTGCCGTCAAGGAGCAGGTCAGCGGCCTCTACGCCATGCGTATGGCCGAGCGCGGATTCGTGGCACTGGCCTTTGACCCGTCCTATACCGGCGAAAGCAGCGGTGAACCCCGTCGCACGGCGTCGCCCGACATCAACACCGAGGACTTCATGGCTGCCGTCGACTACCTGTCGCAGCTGGAGAATGTCGACCCCGAGCGCATCGGCATCATCGGCATCTGTGGCTGGGGCGGCATCGCCCTCAATGCTGCCGCTGCCGACACCCGTATCAAGGCCACCGTAGCCTCCACCATGTACGACATGACCCGCATCAGCGGCAACGGCTACTACGACAGTGAGGACAAGGAAGAATCGCGACATGCTGCACGTGAGGCAATAGCTAAACAGCGTCTTTCCGACCCGATGGCAATGGCTGGCGGCGTTATAGACCCGCTGCCCGTGGATGCCCCGCAGTTCGTGAAGGACTATCATGCCTATTACAAAACCCCGCGTGGCTACCATGCTCGCAGTGGCAACAGCAACGACGGCTGGCGCACCATCGGCACACAGGCCTATGCCAACGCTCGCTTCCTCTACTACATCAACGAGATACGCTCCGCCGTTCTCGTGATGCATGGCGCAGAGGCCCATTCGCGCTACTTCGGCGAAGCCGCCTACCACTATATGGTGGAGGGCAAGGCCGATGGCTACAACTTCATCGGCAAACCCAACCCCAACCCCGACAACAAGCAGCTGCTCATCATTCCCGGCGCCACCCATTGTGACCTTTACGATGGAGGCGAGGAAAACTACATTCCCTGGGACACCCTGGCGGATTTCTTCATAAAGAACCTATAGTTGTCTAACAAAAACGGATGAGTTTGTTCCTATTATAGAGAGGTAAGACAAGAAGACATTAAATATTAAACAGAATATGGATTATAAAGAGGAAGCGATAGAGTGCGTCAAGGGTAACGTCCTCCAGATGCATAAGCAAATATATACCGAGTATAATGGGGATTTTGACAGAATCTATACCAAAGCGTACAATAATGCCTCCTATAGGGGCAAAGTGATTGAACCCGGGAAGGAATATGAATTGAGTTATTTGGAGTGTTCGTGCCCAAAGGTAAAAAGTGGACTTAGGAGCAATCCAGAGCAATGCGAATGTTCGCGACAGAGCATTTTATTTATTCTCTCGCAGCTTGAACCGGAGAGCCAAT
>JAGCUZ010000013.1 GCA_017962615.1 Bacteroidales bacterium
CGCACCGTGCGGCGCAGCCAGCCTATAATCTGCCAGTCGCCGAGCGTCCAGCGGTGGTGACGCTTGGCGTCGTCGATGTAGTTCGACGGATTGTCGTCAAACAGCTCCAAGTCGTTGATAAGTCCGCAGCGTATATGGCAGCCCTCGATGAGGTCGTGGCTGAGGATGAGGTTCTCGGGGAAGGTGCCTTTCAGCACCTGCTGGAACACACGGAGGTCGTAGATGCCCTTGCCGCAGAACGACCCTTCGTTGAATATGTCCTGGTACAGCTCGAAGCCGGCGGTGGTGTACACGTCGAGGCCGCCCAAGCCAGCAAAGAGCTGCGCGTAGCGGCTCTTGTTGGTAACCTCCACGTCGACGTTGACGCGTGGCTGCATGATGCCGTAGCCGCTGTCCACCCTGCGGCCGTCGGGGCTCAGCTTGGCGCGGTTCAACGGGTGCGCCATGGCACCTATAAGCTTCTGGGCCGAGTAGAGCACCAGCTCGGTGTCGGTGTCGAGGGTGATTACAAACTGTATCTCAGTAGCCTCGCTTTCGCGCCACGCGCTTATGGTCTCGCAGCGGAAACGCTTGCCGCGCTCGTCATCGCTGGTATCGCCAAGCAGCAGGTCATTAAAGTGCAGTATGGCGCCGCGTTTGCGCTCGTGGCCCAGCCAGGTCTGCTCGCCCTCGCTCCATGCACGCTTGTGGTACACGAAGTTGAATATCTTTGCGCCGTATTTCTCGTTCAATTCGCGCACCTTGGCCAGGCCGGCCTCGGCCACCTCGTCGTCCCACGGGGCGTCGGCCTCGCTGTATGCGGCGGCGTCGCCCACCAGGGTGTAATACAGGTTCTGCCTGCGGCCCTCGAGCCTCTGACCCTCGCTGGCACGGTTAATATTGCTGAGGTAGTACACCTCCAGCTGCTCGAGCAGCTGAAGCGTTTTCTTTTTGTTTTTCAGTATGGTGGGCATTATCACCATGGTGGCGTACTGCTTGGGTATCAGGCCGTCCTTGAACTTCAGCTTGAAGGTGCCCATAGGTTTGTGCAGCTTGCCCAGCAGCCAGTTGAACAGGTCGATCACCACCTGGCTCAGAGGCACCCACAGCAGCACCGTCAGCACCGCCATGAGCCATCGCCGGCCGCCTGCCGCCCATAGGGCGAAGCCTGCCGCCAGGGCCAATGCTCCCAACGCCACAATCCACACATAGCCGTGCGCACGGGCCTCCCACCGCTTGGGCGGGAAGAGCTGCCAGCCCACATGCTCGCCCTGCTCGTCGGCCTTGGCAACCAACTGCTTGACGAAACCGTATTCCTTCACCTTCTGCTTCTTGCACAGGCGCACTATCTTGGCGCGGTAGTCGTCCTTGGTCTTGTCGTACATCTGGTCGTACATGCCGGCCTGCTCGGCTTTCAGCATGCGCTCCGAGAAGCTTACCGCGTCGAGCAGCTCGGCCATAGGCAGCTTGGTCATCTTCTTCAGCGAGTTGAAGATGTTCATCATCATCAGGTTGCGCCGTGCCGCCTCGTCGAGGTTGTCGCGGCTGGTATGCTCCTTGGCGGTGACGCTGTAGTGGTAGCTCTTGCTCTGCTCCAGCTCGCGGCACAGCGCGGCCAGTTCTTTCACCAGCACCAGCTTCACCAAGGCGGGCAATGCACACACCTCGGCAAAGTTGAGGTAGTCTTTCTGCCGCACCTGCACCTGACTCAGGTAGCGGAACATCAGCCTCTTGTCTATATTGTGGTGGCACTTGCGCAGGTAGCCGGTCAGCATCGCCTCTATGTCGCGCAGCCGCTTCGTCCCTATGCCGCCGAACTCTTTGCTGCACAGGTCCACCCTCATCACCTTCTCCTGCTCGCTAATCAAGTAATAGTTGTCGAGCACCCACTCGTTTGTACTGCCCACCAGCCGCTGGCTTTTCGTTTCCTCGACGAGAAGCATGTAATAGCGGGTAATGGCTTTCACACTGTCCCTAAACGCTTTATATGTATTATTCATCCTAAATATATATACAGAATTAATTTGTAAAATTACGAATTTTGCACGACATAGAAGCAAAAACAACCCCATTGTTGATAAAATTCCCACTCCTCCACCCCCAATCACGGCAGCCCCCACCGCGCCACGCGCACCATACCCGCCGCCATCATGCCGAGCTTCCGCCTCCAGCCCACCACTTCTCCGACTCCAACCCTCCAGTTCCCCATGACCAGCCGACCGATTCTTCGACACCGCCTCGCAAATTCTTCGACACCGCCACGCCGGTTCTTCGACACCGCCCCACCAATTCTTCGACACCGCCACGCCGGTTCTTCGACTGCAAAATGTCCACTGTTACGATTTTCCCGCCTCTTGTTGCCCAAAACTACAAAATCAACACTCAACACAATAGTAATCAACAAGTAACGCATCAAATTCAAAACACGTCAAAAATTCGACGACACCCCCAATTTGACAAGGTTTTGATAAAGTGTAAGTATATAGTTGATAAAGAGTTGGTGGGACCAACTCTTTATGTACTCCTTATGTACTATATACCTACTCCTTGTTTGGGTTGGGAACAGGTGGCGGAAACGACATGAAAGATACAAAACGGAGAGCCCTGAAACAGCAGACGGAGAGCCCTGGAACAGCAGACGGTGGCGGGGAAAATGACGGACGGTCTCCCTGGGAACGACAGACGGATACCAGGGAAACGACGAACGGTCTCCTTGGAAACGACAGATTATGTCTAAGAAAACGACAGATGTTGGCGGGGAAAACGGCAGACGGAGGCGCGGGGAAGGGCGGACTATGCCCGAGGAAATGACCGACGGGAAGGCTGGGGTGGCGGCGGGGGATTCGCCAAACTATGGCTTGAGGTTTTGAGGCTCAGAACTTGTCGAACCAGGTGGGCCACCATTGGTAGTTCTCACGGCGTATGGGTTGCCAGGTGCCGTCGGGGCTCAGACTGTAATGGCCTGCGGCCAAGCTGGTGGTGCTTATTATCAGGTTGCGGCATAGCTTGTTGGGGGGGATTATAATTATTATTTCCCTGCCCGACTCTTTCACCTCGCAACGGGCACCAGATGTGTCACTAAGGAACACTGAGACAGACCTGTCGTAGTAATGCAGGAACAGCTCCCTGCTCCAATGGGCTACAGAGTCACTGAGCTTGGTAAGCGACGACTCGACACTATCCTGTGCATTCCTGCACCCTTGACAAACACTTAACCACCGCCGGGAAGTAAGCAGGATCCTCTCTGAGGAGCTCCATACATCCGGTATAAAATATGAGAGCGGATAGAGTTCGCGGAATTCCTCTGTGAGCGAGTGGCATGCGGCCAACTGACGCTGCAGCACCTCGCGGTCGGCGTGCTCCACTGCATAGCAGAGGCTGTCCATAGCCGCCACGGTGCGGTATGTGCGGTTCCCTTCCCACGGACTCCAGACTTTAACCCTGCGCAACCCGTCAAACAGATAATATATTGTTCCATCTATGCCATAGTGCTCATCGAAGAAGTTTGCCGTCTCTGTGGCTGCACCTATTAACCGTTTAAAAAGCAAAGACTCGTCACGGGACAACACCATTTCGTATCGCTGGGTTTTTACTTTTTCCCTATGTTTTTTTGCGCAGACATAGTAATATACACTCGCCTTGTCGTCGACTCGGGTGTATACGAGTGTGTCGCCATGCAGGCTAAGTGCGTATTCCCTGAGGAACGAGGGCGCGCAGATATAACAGGTGCGGCTGTTGCCCGCCATAGTATTGAGCAAAGCCGTCCAATAGCCGGGAGTGTATTCCACCGTTGCTGGGGTAAACACACTTTGAGCCCGCGCTGGAATGGCGGCGAGGGCAATGAGGGCGGCGCAAAGGGAAAGGAACTTATTCATAGTCTGATGGGATTGGGTGTAACTAACTATGTTTTGCCATTATAACTCAAAGGTTTTGTATTTATTGTATGTGTCTAAAGGAACTTTATTGTAAAAAAAAGCGTGCGGACACAATATGAGGGGCAACATTGCGTTAATAGTGCCAGATGCGAATAATCAGCAACAAACTTACGACATGCATAGCTGCGGCGCTGTTGCTGCTGAGCCTCGGGGCGGAGGCGCAGCCTGGAAGGATGCGGTCGTCGATATCGCTGGCAAGGGAGCTCCTCATGTTCAACGAGCTTGACAAGCAGTCGGACGTGGCTCCGGTGTCGGCCAGCCAGTACGCACGGGCCGCCAACACCTGCATGGCCATGCATTACTATCGCGACGCGCTGAGGTTCAAAGAGAAAGCCCTCGCCATCGACAGCATGCAGTGTGACTCCGACTATGTGGAGATACTGCGCTGCAACGGCCGCTACATCGACGCGGCGCGTATCTGCTACCAGCTCCACCAGCCCATACCGCCTCAGCTGAGCTTCGCCATTGCCCACGGCAACGCCAACCCCCAGCTTACGGTCTACCTGCAACGCTCGGTCACCGCTCCTGGCTTCATCTACGGACTCTCCATCAACGGCTCCAGCCTGCAGTATGCGGCCACCGGCTCACCCGTCGACCCGTTCTCGCAAAACCTCACCACCCAGCAGCTTGGCGCCTCTCCCCTGCTCTACTCCACCTCCTACGGCGACGGAAGCCTCGGCTACCCCGACGTCGACATGTCGACCGACAACTGCAGCTACAAGGTCATGCACCCGCAGGGCCGCATGTACTACACCATTCAGGACGGCTCGGGCAAAGGATGGCTCTACAAGCAACGCGTGATACCCGGCCACAGCGCCTTCGCCGACAAGTTTCTGGCAAAGAAAGGCGACCAGGTGCGCATTAAAAAGGTGAAGTTCCAGGGCTTCACGATGAACGTGGAACACCCCGTCTTCTCGCGCGACGGACGCATCATGATATTCTCATCCGACTATTCAGGCGGCTACGGCGGCTACGACTTGTGGTACAGCGAGCTCAACGGCGGCCGCTGGTCGATGCCAAAGAACCTCGGACGCAACATCAACACCCCGCAGGACGAGATATCGCCTTCGCTCTTTGGCGATTACCTCCTCTTCGCCTCCAACGGCCAGAAGGACAACTACGGCGGCTACGACCTCTACTCCACACGCCTCATGGACTGGAACTACAACAGCGACACCGTCGGCGCCATAGCCCTCGGCCACAGCCCCGTGCAGAACCTCTTCGCCCCCATCAACTCGCCATACGACGACATGGAGCTCGTCATCGCCCCCGACAGCGCCAGCGGCTACTGGGTCAGCTACCGCGACTCGGCCTCCTACAGCGCCAAGGTGTACGGCTTCTGCGGCAAGCTGTCGTCGACGATGCTGCGCGGCGTGGTCTACGACGCATTCGGCGCCGCCGTGCCCGAGGTCAAGGTGACGCTCCTGCAAGGACACCGCGAGCTCTACACCGTCAACGGCGGCCTGGGCGGCAACTACCACATCTTCCTGCAGCCGGGACAGACCTATCAGGTGCGCTTCGAGAAGCCCGACTTCTTCAACCACACCATAACCGTCACCACCAACCACAAGGACGAGCACGACCTCATCGTCCCGATAACACGCGACATCAAGCTGTCGGGCTACAACATCGGCGAGACCTATGGCTACTTGGACGTCTTCGAGCCCAACGCTGGCATAGAGATAACCGACGAGGGCCGCCAACAGCTGTCCGACTTTGCACGCTTCGCCAAAGAGAACCAGCACCTTGTAATCGACATCATGGTACTTTGCCGCCTCACCGACGACACCAAGTTCAACGCCATGATTAACAAGCACCGCATCAACAACCTGCGCAATTACCTGGCCAACAGCGGCGTGCCGCGCTCCAACGTAAGGATAGTCTCTATCGGCGACCTGCCGCAGAACTACCACCTCCACCTGCACGAGAACGTCAAGTCGGCGGTGTGGATAACCTTCCAGAACAAAAAGTAGCAAATCGTGTACAAGGTAAAGATTACCGCCGTCAGGAAGGCCGACTACCGCGACCTTCAACTCCTGTACGAGAATCCCATAGAGCACACCTGCGACGTCGCCGAAGGGCAGACGTGGATATCCGTCGACGGTCATCGTCCCGACGGCTTCTGCGACAGCGCATGGGAAAGTGTGCGCACATTCGTCGAAGAGCTGGCCGCCGGGGGCGGCGACTTCTACGACGGCTGGATGCAGAACCCCCGCAGCGCCATGATAAGCTGCAACGACGGCTTCCGCCCCGTGAGTTTCCTGCTCGAGACTATTGCCTAACTCCCTCACCATGATTCCACAAAGCACCTCAAGCCTGCTCCGCCAATATGCCGACCGCTACGAGACGGCCGACTTCATCGTCGGCGACCCCTCGTGGTGGATGCACCAGGTAGCGGGTCGCGAGAACCAGGAGGCCACCGCCTTCGTGGCATCCGCCCTCAGCTACGGCAGCCGGCAGCAGTTCATGCCCAAGATAGGCTCGCTGCTCGACATGGCCTGCGGCGACATGCACGCATGGCTCGTCAGCGGTGGCTTCGAACACGCCTTCCGCCACGGCGACACCCGCTGTTTCTACCGTCTCTACAACAACAGCACCATGCACGCCTTCTTCGCCGCCTACCGCGACCTGCTGCTTGCCCACGGCACCCTCGGCGCATATATACGCCTCAGCGCCACCGACACCCTCTCGGCCATCGACGCCGTCTGCCAGTGGTTCAACGCCCACGGCTCCAGCGGCGTAATACCCAAAGACACCGCGTCGGCCTGCAAGCGGGTATGCATGTTCCTTCGCTGGATGGTGCGCAGCAACTCGCCCGTCGACCTAGGGCTGTGGAGCGACCTCATCGACCGCCGCACACTCATCATGCCCCTCGACACCCACGTGCTGCAGGAAGCCACCAAGCTGGGACTCCTCAGCAGCCGCTGCGCCAACATGAACACCGCCCGACGCCTCACCGCCACCCTCGCCGAGGTCTTCCCCGACGACCCCCTGCGCGGCGACTTCGCCCTATTCGGCTACGGCGTAAACCACACCTGATACACTGCGTCTTACGGCTACCAAGCCTTGTGTTTCTCCATATACTCTTCGCGCGCCTCGCGGCTGAAAGTCTGCGGCCCTACGGCACCACCGCCGTATTGGAACGCCACGCGCTCGTTGTAGGGCAGCAACACCATGTCTTCCATTATGTCAGCCCTCTCCGCGTCGCTGAAGGCGCTGTCCTTTATAATGAAGTCGTACCTGCCGAAGCCCTCGCGGCGGAACCACACCTCCACGGTGTGCGGCTTGCTGCGCGAGACCTCTATGCCTATGCAGCCAGCCTTCTTCACACGCTCGCATATGCCGTCGAACTCCTCTGCGGTGAGCCCCACAACGGCCATCAGCGAGTCCTTCTTGGCCACAGCCTCCTCACTCCAACAGTTGTCGCGCCGCCCCGCAACGGTCACATGGAACTTATTGAGCTTGCCATGCTCCCATTCGAGCGTGACGCCGCAGCTGTCGTCGAGAGCGTCGACGGCGTAGCGGCACAGGTCGTCCAGCTCGGCGGCGTGCTTCTCGTAGTGCCGCTCCATAATCTCGGGATTGCACCGCTGCTTCGGCGCACCGATGAGCAGATAAGCCGCCAGCAGTAGCACGTTGAACACGCCGTAAGCCACTATCACCCTCTGCCCCACCGTCTTCCGCTTCAGCGACAAGAAGAAAATAACGATGGCTGCTAGCAATACCGGAAGGGTTATCCAGATTAAAGCCACGACCATCCACAACGCCATGAAGTCGTCATACCAAAAGGCCACGATACCCGCACTCACAAGCACCGACGGTATCAACTTAAGGAAATCAATCGCTTTCATATTAAAACCACAGCATCACAATATCTTTGCCTTTTGGCGCAACCATGACTCTATCCACCAATCAATAACCTCGTCATGGCCGAGAGTCAGCGCTGTGCCGTCTATGATGTCGCGCATGCGCTGCTTCGACAGCGCAATTATATCCTCACGGTCACGCACACTACCTCAGAGGCAGGTGGTAGGCCAAGCTGAGGATGAGGGCCTGATGGGTGCCGGTGAAGGCGTTGCGCGTTGTTGCATCGGCGAAGCCCGTGGAGGGGTCGGAGGTGCTTGTGCCGCCTTTCGACGTGTTGTTGCCGCTCTGCGTGGTGGCCGACGTCGTGCTCGAGATGAGGGCATCCTCCTGATACAGCAGCGGGGCGAAGCCGTGGTCGTAGTAGAGGTTCACCGTGAGGTTATTGCGGCGATAAGTGGCGCCACAAAGCAGGCTCACGTCCCAACGGCGTATATGCTTGTATATATGGCTGTCTTTCTTGTTGGGACTGCGGTCGGTGTCGTAGTTCACGTCGGCCTGGGGATAACCCGGGGTGACCTGACGGTCCCAGTAGCGGCCGAAGAGACCCACGCTTGGAGCCGGACCCACGAAAAGGCCCACGTTGTGGCCCGCGGCACGGATGGGCAGCTCGAATTTATAGCCCACCGTTACAGGGCATTGCAGAAACCAGGCGTGATAGTAGCCCCTGCGCAGCGAGTGCATATCCTGCCACACCTGCTCCCAGCGGCCGCCACGACGCGACAGGTTGGGGAATATCTCAAGATACATGTTGTCGGCAAAAGCCATCTGCATGTTCTGGAAACTATAGTGGAACGCAGGACCGACATTCAACGCGACGATGCCCGAACGACTTATCAGCTCGTCGCACGTGGATGCTATTCCCGTGCCGAACGTCAACTCATAATGCGTGAACTGCGCCCGCGCCCCCGTGAGGGCCACAGTGCTTAAAATTATTGTGAGCAACAATTTCTTCATTACTATAACTTATTAGTGCACAACATTGTAAAACCAACACCGCACAATATTGCTGATTACAAAGTTACAAAAAAACTTGCAATTACAATTAAAAAAATCACTTGCGCGGTTATTTTGTCACCGCAAGTCGCCGCACGATGCGCATACTGCAGCCCGATAAATTGCAGACTTACAGGCTATCGCAGTTCATGCTATTGGAGGATTACAGCTTCCGCATAAGGAAGTCGGTCATGCACTTGTAGAGGTTGTAGCGCGTGTTGCCGCCGTAGATGCTGTGGTTCTTGTTGGGATAGATGCGCATCTCGAACTGCTTGTCGGCCTTTTCGAGGGCACTGATAAGGTCGGCGGCGTTCTGGAAGTGCACGTTGTCGTCGCCCGTGCCGTGAATAAGCAGGTAATTGCCCTTGAGCTGGTCGGCGAAGTTGAGCGGCGAGTTGTCGTCGTAGCCCTTGGGGTTGTCCTGCGGACGTTGCAGGAAGCGCTCGGTGTAGATGTTGTCGTAGTAGCGCCACGTGGTGACGGGAGCCACGGCTATGGCGCTCTTGAAGACATCGTTACCCTTCAAGAGCGAGAGGGTCGAGAGGTATCCGCCGAAGCTCCAGCCCCAGATGCCTATGCGCTCTTTGTCCACCCAGCTCTGCTTGCCAAGCCAGCGGGCCGCCTCGATGGCGTCCTCGCACTCCATGCGCCCCAAGTCCTTATAAGTCTGTTTCTTGAACTGTGCGCCACGGCCACCGGTGCCGCGACCGTCGAAGCAGAACACCACGTAGCCCTGCTGCGCCAGCATGTGGTACCAGTAGTAGTCCGAGTAGCCGTAGCTGTTGTTCACCTGCTGGTTGCCAGGGCCGCCGTAGACGTAAATAAGCACGGGGTAGCGTTTGGTGCTGTCGAAGTCGGCAGGCTTGATGGTGTAGCAGTCGAGCGAGGTTCCGGTTGAAGTGGGGAAAGCGAAAATATCCTTGTGTCCGGTGCCGTAGTCGGCCATCTTCTGCTGCAACTCGGCGTTGTCCTGCAAGGTCTTCACCAGATTGCCCTTGGCGTCGCGCAAGGTGTAGACGGGGGCGTGGTTGGCGGCGCTCCAGGTTTGGATGTAATATTTGCAGCCGTTGCTGAATGTGGCGTTATAGGTGCCGGTTACGTAGATGTTGCCTATGGCGCCCGACGCATACTCATAGCAGTATGGGTACGAGGAAGCAACGGCCTCCTGCACCGTCATTTGGCGGTTGAGGCACTGCTTCTTCTTGCCGTCGAAGCCGATGACGAAGAGGCTCTTGTTGGTAGAGCCATGCTCGCGGCTGGTGTAGTAGAGGCGCTGGTTCTCGACGTCGATGCCCGGCACGTCGCACACCTCCCAATTGCCGCTGGTCACCTGCTTCACCAGCTGGCCCTTCATGTCGTAGAGGTAGATATGGCGGTAGCCGTCGCGCTCGCTGGTAATCAGCATCATCGGCTGAGCTTTCTTGCCCTTGCCAACGGTGATGAACCGCCAGGTGTCGGGCACATCGACGTAGGTGTCGCAATGCTCGGTGTAGAGGCAGGCACCGTAATTGGTGGATATCTGCATGTGGTTTTGAAGGCGATTCATGCACATAAATGCCAAGCTTCCCCAGGGAGTCCACTGGAAACGCGGAATATATTCCCAACCGATTATTTCGTCCGTGTATGCGCACCGTGTTTTTTCGTTGTCATCGAGGTAATAAATCCAGAGTTCCACCTTGCTGTTGTCCTCGCCGGCCTTGGGGTACTTGTAGCGGTAGTCCTCGGGGTAGAGCTCGCCCCACATCTGCATGTTGTATTCCTTCACCTTGCTCTCGTCGAAGCGCATGTAGGCAATCTTCTTCGAGTCGGGGCTCCACTGGAAGCCTTTGGTGATGCTGAACTCCTCCTCGTACACCCAGTCAGTGGTGCCGTTTATAATCTCGTTCAGCTTGCCGTCGGTGGTGACGGCGTGCTCCTCCAGCGTGGCGAGGTCCATCCAGTAGAGGTTGTTGTCGCGCACGTAGGCCACCTTGGTGCCGTCGGGGCTGAAGGTGGTGAGGCGCTGCTTGCCCGACACGCTCAGCAGGGTGAACGTGGCATCCTTGATATTATATAGGTAATAGTCGCTCACACCGCTGCGGCGGTAGATAGGCTCGTAGCCCGCGCTGAGCAGCATCTGGCTCTCGGTGGCGTCGAACTCGTAGCTCTCAATAGGCGGCATAGGCTTGGCCTTGACCTTTGCGGGACTGTTGAAGGCGCATATCACGCCCGTCTTCTCGCCCGTCTTGTAGCTGTACTGCTCCACGCCGGTGCGCGTAAGCACGCAGTAGTGCTCGCCGTCCTTCATCGAGCGTATGCTCTGTATGCCCTTGGGGGCGAAGGTGCCCTTCTGCCAAATGTCCTCGAGGGTTATTTGCTTCGTTGTGCCTTTGTCCATGCCTGCTGCGTTTTGAGCCGTCGCCGCGGAGCCGCCAAGCAGCGTTGCAAGCGTCACGGCCGCCATAAGGAAAGTCTTTTTCATATCATCTTGCACCCAGACTAAAAAAGGATCCACTGCATTGTGAATCCTTTTGTCTGATGTTTGCGGAGAGACAGGGATTCGAACCCTGGGACCAGCAAGCTGGTCAACGGTTTTCGAGACCGCCCCGATCGACCACTCCGGCATCTCTCCGTTATTCAATTCATTACAGCCAATCGGCAGGACTTTTCGTCCTTCATTTTCGTTTGCAAAGATACAACTTTTTTTTTAATTGTAGGTATTTTCTTAAAATTCTTCACTCTGCACAGCCTCCGGCCGGCGGTTTTGGAGCGTGCCTACCGGGCCTCCTCCTGCAGCAGGTCGAGGCACTGCTCGATGGGTATGCCGCGGCACTTGTCGGGCAGGTCCCGGTTGCGGTCGATGAGGCGGCTCACCACCTCCATGGCCGAGCGGGTGCTCCGCTGCAGCCCGTCGCCGTTCATCAGGCGGCCGATTAGCACCGCCGAGAATATGTCGCCCGTGCCGTGGAAAGCCACGGGAATCTCGTCGTAGTCAATCTTGAAATAACGCCCGTTGCCGCCGTCAGCCGCTACCGTAGTGCCGTCGTAGCCCGCCACGCAGCTGTGGCCGTCGACACGTGCGCTGGTGACCACGGCCGAGCGGGCCCCGAGCGCCACAATGCGGTCGAGCATAGCGCACGCCTCGTCCCAGCCCATGCCCTCCTCGCGGTAGGGCATGCTGGTAAGGTAGCACGCCTCGGTGTAGTTGGGGAAGGTGAGGTCGGCCACGCCCACCGTCTCGCGCATTAGCGCCACATGGCGCGTGCCGATACCGTTGTACAGGCGGCCGCCGTCGCCCATGATGGGGTCGACGAACACCACCGTGCCCTCGCCGCGCAGCTGGCGGCAGTAGTCGGCAACCAGCAAAGCCTGTTCCTCGCTGAACATCAAGCCGGTGCACACCGCGTCGAAGCGGAAGCCCAGCTTGCGCCACACCGGTATGGTGCCACGCATGTAATCGGTGGTTTCCAGCACGTTGAAGTGGCCGTAGTCGAGGGTGTTCGACACCAGAGCAGTGGGGAGGTTATACGTGGGGTGCCCCATGTAGGTCAGGATAGGCAGCATCGCCACCATGCCCACATGGCTGTAGCCCACAACATCGTTGATAAGAAGAATCTGCTTCATGTATCTGTTCAGAAAACAATTTGCAAAATTACATCTTTTTTACTAAATGTAAGCATCTTTTTTACGGCACAAGCCCAAAACGCCCTCCACCACCCTCTACACTCCAGCACAACCACAACCTAATCAAGAAATTACCCATCAAAAATCCGTTCCCACACAAACCGTTCGCATTTTTGCACCGCACCCCGATTTTGACCAATTTTTGGTAAATCGTAAGTATATAGATGATAAGGAGTTGGTGGGACCAACTCCTTATCATCTATATACCTTCTTTATACCTACCCTTTATCACAGTTGGAAACCATGGCCAAGAGGGTGTTTTTTGCATTTTTGCGGGCCATTATCAAAAAGAAGGAGCATGGAGGGTATGGCGGTGCATCGAGATGTATTGCCGCACAATTTTCACACAATAATCACGCAATAATCACGCAATAATCACGCAATAATCGCACAATAATCGCATAATAATCGCATAATAATCGCATAATAATCTAAAAAATCATTAAAAAATATATTCTTTTACAATAAAAAGAAAATCGCTGCCGTTATAGAGCCGCTGTTAAGACAAAAACGAAACAAAATAATAACAATGAACGAGAACGTCAACATCCAAGAACTCAACGAGCGCATACAGCGCGAGAGCGCCTTTGTGGACATACTGACCATGGAGATGCGCAAGAACATCATCGGCCAGAAGCACATGGTGGACAGCATGATAGTGGGACTGCTGAGCAACGGCCACATACTGCTCGAGGGCGTGCCGGGACTGGCCAAGACCCTCACCATCACCACGCTGGCCAAGGCCATCAACGCCAAATTCAGCCGCATTCAGTTCACACCCGACCTGCTGCCTGCCGACCTTATAGGCACGCTGATTTACAGTCAGAAGAGCGAGTCGTTCACGGTGAAGAAGGGTCCCATCTTCAGCAACTTCATCCTTGCCGACGAGATTAACCGTGCCCCCGCCAAGGTGCAGAGCGCCCTGCTGGAGGCCATGCAGGAGAGGCAGGTGACGATAGGCGAAGAGACCTTCGCGCTGGAGGAGCCGTTCCTGGTGATGGCCACGCAGAACCCCATAGAGCAGGAGGGCACCTACCCGCTGCCCGAGGCTCAGGTGGACCGTTTCATGCTCAAGGTGGTGATATCGTACCCGAAGATGGACGAGGAGCAGCAGATACTGCACCAGCACATGACGGGCGGCTACGCCAAGCAGCAGCCTGTGCTAAGCACTCAGGACATCATCAAGGCGCGCAACCTGGTGCGCGAGGTGTACATGGACGAGAAGATAGAGCACTACATCACCGAGATAGTCTTCGCCACACGCTACCCCGAGAACTACGGTCTGGAGAAACTCAAGGGGATGATAGCCTACGGCGCGTCGCCGCGCGGCAGCATCAACCTGGCCACGGCTGCCAAGGCCTACGCCTTCATGAAGAGGCGCGGCTACGTGGTGCCCGAGGACGTGAGAGCCATAGCCATGGACGTGCTGCGCCACCGCATAGGACTGACCTACGAGGCGGAGGCCGAGAACGTTACATCGGAGGAGATGGTGAACGAGATACTGAACAGAGTGGATGTGCCCTAATAGTTATTAGTTATAAGTTTTAAGTTTTTAGTGGCTGACGCGTTACAGCATTCAACATTCAACTTATCAACTTATCAACGAATAAACATATCAACTTATCCACATATCAACATATCAACGGATAAACACAGATGGAGACCAACGATCTGCTTAAAAAGGTAAGGAGGATAGAGATAAGGGCGAAGGGACTGTCGTCGCAGCTGTTCAGCGGCGAGTACCACAGCGCCTTCAAGGGTAAGGGCATGGCCTTCAGCGAGGTGCGCGAATACCAGTACGGCGACGACGTGCGCAACATAGACTGGAACGTGACGGCGAGGCTCAACCACCCTTACGTGAAGGTGTTCGAGGAGGAGAGGGAGCTGACGGTGATGCTGCTTGTGGACGTCAGCGGCAGCAACCGCTTCGGCACCAACCGGCAGTTCAAGCAGGACCTGATTGCCGAGGTGGCGGCCACGATAGCCTTCAGCGCCATACAGAACAACGACAAGGTGGGGGTTATCATGTTCAGCGACCATATAGAGCAGTTCATACCGCCCAAGAAGGGCAGCTCGCACATACTGCGCATCATACGGGAGCTGATATCGTTCGAGCCCACCCTGTCGGGCACAAGCCTGACGGAGGCTCTGCGCTACTTCACCAACGTAACGAAGAAACGCTGCACGGCGTTCCTTATCAGCGACTTCCTTGACGAGGGCTTCGACGAGCCGCTGAAGATTGCATCGCGCAAGCACGACCTTGTGGCGGTGAGAGTCAGCGACAGGCACGAGAAGACGATGCCCGACATGGGGCTGGTGAAGTTCTTCGACCCCGAGCAGGGCGGCACGACATGGATAGACACCTCGTCGGCCGTGGTGCGTGGACAGTACGCCAAGCTGTACCGCGCCAAGGAGCAGCAGATAAACGACACGCTGCGCCACTACGGCATAGACAACACAGAGATAATGACGGGCGAGGACTTCGTGAAACCGCTGATGAAACTGTTCAAGAAAAGAGCATGAGTTTAGTTATTAGTTTTAAGTTATAAGTTATAAGTCATCTTTAAGTTATTAGTTTTAAGTCATCTTAAGTTTTAAGTCAAGTAATGCATAAGAGACACATAATATTGCTGTTGGCGGTGTGCTTGGGGGCTTGTTGGACAGCACAGGGACAGCAGGACGCCGACGGGCTGGACAAGGAACAGGTGCGTCCGGGCGAGCACTTCGTGTTCACCTCGACACGGCAGGCCGGCGCCACCACGCCTTTTGCCCAGCCGCTGCCCGACGACACCATACAGGCCATAGCCCAGACCGTTGACACCGCACTGAACAAGGACGGCAAGCCTTCGGCCATAAGGCTGCATACCACCCTGATATGCTTCGAGCCGGGCATGCACAACCTCGCCATAGTGCACCCCGAGGGTCCCGACACCTCATACACGACAATAACGGTGGACAGCCTGCCGGCGGTTGACACCTCGTCGACAGCCGACATACGTGACATCACCAAGCACCTGAAGGAGCCTTACACCTTCTGGGAGATAGCCCGCTGGCCGCTGCTGGCGCTGGCCGTGGCGGCACTGGCGTGGGTGATAGTGTACGTGGTGCGGCGCCTGCGCAACCACCAGCCGATAATAGCCCTTGCCAAACCGCAGCCCGTGCCGCCCTACGACACCGCCATGCGGCAGATAGAGGAGCTGAGGGTGAAGCGGCTGTGGCAGCAGGGACTGCTGAAGGAATATTACACAGACCTGACCGACACGGTGAGGCAGTACATTGAGGCCGAGTTCGGCATTGCCGCCACCGACATGACGACCGACCAGACGCTGGAGGCACTGACGGCAGTAGCCTACCGTCCGAAGGACACCGACGACCAGATGCGGCAGCTGCTCGACACCGCCGACATGGTGAAGTTTGCCAAGGCCGAACCCCTCGGCGACGTGCACGACCAGGCCATGAACCTTGCCGTGGGCATTGTGAAGGGGCTGCACGAAGCCGAAGAGGCTCACAAACAACCCGCCGAAGGCGACACACCCAAAACGAAAGAACCCAGTAAAAACTAACAACCTACCGCTCTTACCATGACAACTTTTGCACATCCCTGGCTGCTGTTGATGCTGGCAATAGTACCGCTGCTGGTGGCGTGGTACGTATTGCGCTACCGCAAGCAGCACTCGGCCATACAGTTTTCGAACTCCCCGCTGCTGAAAGGACTGCCTACGACAATGCGCGGACGGCTCAGGCATCTGCCTTTCGCACTGCGCATGGTGGCGCTGGCCGCCGTCATCGTAGCCTTGGCACGACCGCAGAGCAAGCTGAGCTACGAGAAGATGAAGGTGGAGGGAATCGACATAGTGCTGTCGCTCGACGTGTCGGGCAGCATGCTTGCCGAAGACTTCAGTCCCAACCGCTTGGAGGCCGCCAAGAAAGTGGCCGCCGAGTTTATAGAGGGTCGCAAGACCGACCGCATAGGACTGGTGGTCTTTGCAGGCGAGTCGTTCACCCAGATACCGCTGACCATCGACCACCACGTGCTGCTGGAACAGCTGAGCAAGGTGAAGAGCGGCACCATGCGCGACGGCACCGCCATGGGCGACGGACTTGCCACCGCCATCAACCGCATAAAAGACAGCAAGGCGAAAAGCAAGGTGATAATACTACTCACCGACGGAGTGAACAACCAAGGGTCGGTGGACCCCTACTCGGCCGCCGAGATAGCCGCCATGTACGACATAAGGATTTACACCATAGGCGTGGGCCGCATGGGCATGGCCCCCTACCCTTTCCGCGACCAGTTTGGGAGGATACACTACCAGAACGTGAAGGTGGAACTCGACGAGCCGCTGCTGAGGCAGATGGCGGCAGCCACCGACCACGGACAGTACTTCCGCGCCACCAACAAGAAGTCGCTGCAACAGATATTCAACCAGATAGACAAGATGGAGAAGACGCGCATCGACGCCTCGCAATACAGCCAGACCAAGGACGAGTACCTGCCGTTCCTGCTGGCAGCCCTGGCCTGCTTCGTAGCCGAGCTGCTGGTTAGACTGCTGATACTGAGACGTTGATATGTGGATATGTTGATACGTTGATATGTTTATCCGTTGATAAGTTGATATGATGATATGTGGATATGTTAGAACCATTAACCGTAAAACACAACTACTGCTGAACCGATGATACACTTTGAACATCCAACACTTCTATACCTGCTGCTTATAGTGCCGCTGCTCACCGTGGCATACGGCTTGATGCGCCGCCGCAACCGCGCCAGGCTCGAAGCATTTGCCGACAAAGAGCTTATCGCACGCCTCACGCCCGACATCAGCGCGGCACGTCCATGGATAAAGTTCGGACTCCTCATGCTGGCACTGGCGTTGCTGGTGGTCACCCTGGCCAACCCGCAGGTGGGCACCCGCATAGTGAAGGGCGAGCGGCTGGGTTCGGACGTGGCTATCTGCTTCGACGTGTCGAAGAGCATGGCCGCCGAGGACATACAGCCGAGCCGCCTGGAGCGCGGCAAACGCGCACTCACCAACCTGCTTGCCGAACTGGGCAGCGACAGGATATCGCTCGTCATCTTTGCAGGCAGCGCATACATACAGATGCCTCTCACCAACGACTACTCGGCCGCCAAGCTCTTCATCGACCAGATAAACACCTCGATAATAGACCAGCAAGGCACGGCCATTGGCGAAGCCATCGACAAGGCCATGGAGACCTTCGGCTACGACGACCCCGACCGTGAATGGGAGCGCACGTCGAGCCGCGCCATCATCGTCATCAGCGACGGTGAGAACCACGAGGACGACGCCGTGGCATCGGCCCGCAAAGCTGCAAGCGAAGGGGTGATGGTGTGCACCATAGGCATGGGCACCGAAGAGGGTGCTCCGATACCGCAGTATAACAACGCACGCCAGCGCGTGGGCTACAAGACCGACCGCGACGGCAACATAGTGACCACACGCATCAACGAAGAGATGCTGGCCGAAATAGCACAGGCCGGCAAAGGCATATACGTGAGAGCCGGCAACCTCAACTCGGACATATCGGACATAGCGCGTCAGATAAAGAAACTCGACAAATCTAACTACGGCGAATCGATGTTCAAGGAATACGAGAGCCGCTACCAATACCCCCTCGCGGCGGCACTGCTGTGCCTCGTACTGGAACTGTTCATATTTGAGCGTCGCAACATGCGCTACAACATCGACAAACTACTAACCCGCAATGATGAATAGCAAAACACTCATAATCCTCGCCGCCATGATGATGGCCGTGCCGAGCATCGGCTTGGCGCAACAGAGCAACCCCAAGCAGAAGACCTCGCAAGCCGTGCGCAGCACCACGCGCCACGGCAACCGCGCCCTCGAAGCCAAACGCTACGAGCAGGCCGAGACGCACTACCGCCACGCCTTGCACAACGACACCACCTACGGCAAGGCACACTACAACCTGGGCAACACCCTGTACCGCAAGGGCGACTATGCCTCGGCGGCACGCAGCTATGACCAGGCACTGCACACCTCGTCGCTCACGCCCAAGCAACGCGAACAAGCCTACTACAACATGGGCACAAGCTGCCTGCAGCAAGCCGTGGCATCGCGGCAGACCGACAGCTTCGACGTGGAGTCGTGCCAGAAAGCCATAAGCTGCTTCAAGGAAGCGCTGAAGCTGAACGGCGACAACGACAGCGCATTGCACAACCTAGCATACGCCACCAAGCTGCTGCCCCCACCCCAACAAGGCGGTGGCGGTGGCGGCGGAAAGAACGACAAGCAGAACAAGGACAAGCAGCAACAACAGCAGCAGCAACAGAATCAAGACCAGCAGCAGAAGCAACAGCAGGACAAGCAACAACAGCAGCAACAACAGCAGAAGAAAGAGCAAAAGAAGCAGGATGCCGAACGAATGCTCGAAGCTGTGAAGAACAACGAGAAACAGACGCTGAAGAAGCAACAGGAGGTGCACAATGCAAAGGTACACAAACTCGAGAAAGACTGGTAACCACAAAACAATATCCATGTCAGCAACAAGATTATATATCAAACACCTATTCCGCTCTACAGCGATATGTCTGGCACTGCTCACAGCCTTGACAGGCTTTGCGCAAGACTACAACATAAGGGTGATGGCTCCAGGCAGCGTGGAGGTGGGCGACCAGTTCCAGATAACCTTCGAGGTCAACACCAACAAGGCCCGCGACTTCAGCAGTCCAACGTTCAAAGGACTGAGCCTCCTTGGCGGACCAAGCACGCAGACCAGCACCAACATAAGCATCATGAACGGACGTCGCAGCACCAGCGTGACGACGTCGTACACCTATGTGCTGCGAGCCGACGTGGAGGGAGTCTTCAACATCGGTGCCGCCACATGCACAGTTGACGGACAGAAGATAGCCAGCCAGCCGTTCCGCCTCAAGGTGGAGAAAGCCTCGGGCAAACGCCGCCAGCAGCAACAGCAAGACCCGTTTGCCGGCGACCCGTTCTTCGACGCCTTCTTCGGCAACGACCGTCGCCAACAGCAGCAACAGCAGCAGCCCGTAACCATCGATGCCTCAACCCTCTTTGCCCGTGCCAGCGTGGACAAGAGCAGCGTGTACCGCGGGCAGGAGATGATAATCACCTACAGAATCTACACCCAGGTGCCCATAAGCCAGTTCCAGATTGACAAGCTGCCGGGCAACAAAGGCTTCTGGAGCGAAGACCTGAGCCAGAACAAGAAGATAAAACAATACGAGGAGACCGTCGACGGCAAACGCTACCAAGTTGCCGAGATACGCCGCGGAGCCCTCTTCGCACAGGAGGACGGCTCGCTGCGCATTGAACCCCTCGACCTCGACGTGCTGGCCATGGTGCAGGCGCAACGCCGTCGCAGCGGCACCATCTGGGACCTCTTCGACGACGCATTCTTCAACCCCGCGCAAGCCGTAGAGAAGCACCTGAAGACCAACAGCATAAAAGTCAACGTGAAGCCTCTGCCTGCGGCGCCGAGCGGCTTTGGCGGCGGAGTGGGCAAGTTCTCTGTGAAATCGCGCATCAGCGCACAGACTACCAAGACCAACGAGGCACTGACCTACACGCTTACCGTGAGCGGCAGCGGCAACCTTATGCTTATCGATGAACCCGCACCGGCATTCCCCGAGACCTTCGAGGTGTACGACCCCAAGGTGACCGACAACATCAACCGCACCGACAACGGCATAACCGGCTCGCGCACATACGAATGGATACTGATACCCCGCTCGCAGGGCGACTACACGATACCCGCCTACGACTTCGTGTACTTCGACCCTGCAAGCGGCAAATACCAAACCGCCAGCGCTGAGGAATACAACATACACGTTGACAAAGGCAGCGGAGCACAAGGCTCGGCCATAAGCCGTAACGACGTGAAGCTTATAAACAACGACATCAACCACATACGTACCCGCACCCACATGCAGGAGCGCAACGCCGCGCATCAAGGCTCGGCCCTGTTCTGGCTGCTGCTGGCACTGCCCATAGCGGCAGCCCTCGTCGCCATACCCGTAGGCCGCGGCATGCAGCAACGCAGGCAGGACACCGTCGGCCTGCGTCAGCGGCACGCCAACAAGCTGGCACGCCGCCGCCTTAAACGTGCTGAAGAGCACCTGCGGCGCTCCAACGTGGAGGAGTTCTACACCGAGATATACCAAGCCGTATGGGGCGTGCTGTCGGACAAGTTCGGCATACCGAAGGCCGACCTAAACCGCGATAGCGTGCAGCAGTGCCTCGAAGACAAGGCTGTGCCCGAAGAAACACGCAACGACGTACTGCACACACTGACAGAGGTTGACTTCGCCCGCTTCGCCCCTGGCGACCAGTCGGCAAAGATGCAGGAGATATACAACAAGGCGTTTTCGATGATATCCTCACTGGAATAATATGACATTGACCATGAAAAGACTCACCATTATAATAGCGTTTCTCCTGACGGCAGCCTTTGCACAGGCAACCCCGCAGGAGGCGCAGCGAATGTTCAACCAAGGCAACGAAGCCTACAACGCCGGACGCTACGACACGGCAGTTATGGAATACGAAGCCTGCCTGAAGCTGGGCTTCGAGTCGCCTGAGCTCTACTACAACCTGGGCAACGCCTACTTCAGGCTCAACCGCATGGCTCCATGCATACTGAACTATGAACGCGCCCACGCCCTGCGTCCGCACGACCGCGAGACAAAGCAGAACCTCGAACTGGCCTACAGCAAAACCATCGACAAAATAGAGCCGATGCCCGACTTCTTCATCACCAAGCTGTACTACAGCGTAATGGGCAGCCTCACAGCTCGCCTGTGGTTTATCGTGGCTTTGATAGTAAGCACGTTGTTTGCCGTGTCGCTGGCTGGCATATTCCTTGCCTCGTCGTTCGAGTGGCGCAAGCGTTTCTTTGTGGCGGCAATAATATTGTTGCTGCTCACAGGCATGACCTCGTGGATGGCATTTCAGTCGCGCCAAGGCGCCATGACACGCCATGCGGCGATAGTGATGCACAGCCCTGCCGCAGTGAAGAGCGCCCCCGACAACGCAGGTGTGGACAAGTACATACTGCACGAGGGGTCGAAGGTCTATATTCAGGACCAGCTGGGACAGTGGTACAAGGTGCGCCTTGCCGACGGAAGTACCGGCTGGCTCCAAAGCAACGAAATAGAAGAAATATTTTAAGTTTTAAGTTATCAGTTTTAAGTTCTAACTTATTAGTTATTAGTTTTAAGTTATAAGTAGACGCATTATGGCTACGATAGCGCAACATCCGGGCAAAGTGACGGCGGTGGCCGAAGGAATTGTAACCGTGACGATAGTATCCACCTCGGCATGCAGCCAATGCGAGGCTCACGCCCACTGCGGCTTTGCCGAGAACAAAGAGAAAAGCATCGATATAGCCACACGCCAGTGGCAGCAATACAGCGTGGGCGACAGCGTGCAGGTGAACATCGACACCAGCCTCGGACTGAAAGCCGTGCTGCTGGCCTACCTGCTACCCGCCATCCTGCTGTTGGCAGTGCTGTTCCCTCTGCTGAACGTAATATCGGAGCCTTTGGCGGTACTCATAGCCTTGGCCGCACTGACGCTCTATTACAGCATTCTTTACAAATGCCGCAACAGGCTTCAGAAGAAGTTCACCTTCGGGATAGTGCGTTGCGATTAGTAACTCAGCACTTATACTTGTACTGAAGCTGCGACAGCTCCTCGTTAGCCTTGACAATCTTCTTCTTAAGGCCAGCCTTATAAGCCACAAGCTTCTTCATCATGGCCTCGTCGGCAAGCGCTAACATCTGCATGGCGAGGATTGCCGCATTCTGTGCGCCGTTGATAGCCACCGTTGCCACGGGTATTCCCGGAGGCATCTGCATGATGGCAAACGTTGCGTCGAGACCTTCGAGCACCGACCCTTTGATTGGCACACCGATGACCGGCAGCGGTGTCCCGGCCGCTATGACACCCGGCAACGCCGCCGCCATACCGGCGCCGGCTATAATGACCTTGATGCCGCGAGCCGCCGCACCCGAGGCAAACGAAGAGACCTCGGCGGGGGTACGGTGCGCCGAGAGGGCGTTGACTTCGAAGGGAATCTCCATCTCCTCGAAGAATTGGCAGGCTTTCTCCATGACCGGCAGGTCGGAGGTGCTGCCCATGATGATGCTAACTAATGGTGTCATGTGATATATGTGGATATGTTGATACGTGGATATATTACTATATTACAGTACTGATAAACTTAAACAGCACCCACAGCCAGTGGGCAGTGATGCCGGCACAGAGGCCGCCAATGGTGTGGGCTCCTATAGCCTTGCCTATCAGCTTGCGATAGCCGAGGCTGTCGAGCATGGCAGTGTGGGTTGAGAGGTATCCGCTCCAGCACATGCCCATGGCAGTGAACACAGCGATGGCGTTGCCGGTGATAATACCTTCACTCACGAAGCGCGGCACCAGACCGATGGCAGCGCCCACGGCGCCCAGCGCTGTTATGGGGAACGACACCAAGGCTCCGCTCTCGAAGCCGAAGAGCCAGTAGAACACCACGTTGACCTTGTCGGCCAGCCATGTGATTACCGGCACGCCCTCGTAGGCGGCTCCGGTGTAGAGGCCCGTCTCGGACGATGGTCCGAAGGTGAGCATCATCACCAAAGTCGATATGCAAAGCACACCGGGGATAATGGCCAGACCTATGCCCACGCCGTCCTTGCCGCCGTCGAGCATGGAGTTGAGGAAACGCTGAAACACGTTGCCCTCGCTCTTGAACGAGATGTTCTGCTCTGTGCCGTCACTCTCGGTCACGGGGCTGTCCATCTCGGGATAGCTCTTAAGCGTTGAGCGCTGCATGATGCGTGTGCTCACTATGCTGCCCACCACGGCGCCCAGCAGGCCCACCACGGCGCCTTTGCCGAAGCCCAGACCCGTCATGAAGGCTATGACTACAAGACCCATGCCGAAGGCGGTGCCGAAGTTGGTGAGCGACACCAGCTGGTATTTCTTGAAATATCGCGAGAAGTTGTTATCCTTTGCCAATGAGATAATCGCAGGGTTGTCGCTCAGGAACGTCATCACAGCGCCCAAGGCGGCTACGCCCGGCAGGTTGTACAACGGCTTCATCAAAGGACGCAGTATGTTCTCGAGTAGACGAACCACGCCAAACTCGGTGAGCAGCTTGGATATAGCGCCCATCAGCACACAGATGGCCATGATGTAGAACACCGTCTCGAGCAGCAGGTGGTAGGCCGTCTGCATAAAGGTGTTGAGCATGTTGGGCAACGTCATGCGCCACGCCATCATGCCGAAGAAGCCTATGAAAAGCACGAGGAACACCGCTGCCTCAAAGCTTCGCTTGGTGGTGAACTTCAACGGGTTGCTCAGGTGCAGGTGATGCTCTATCTTGAGGAACAGAGCCTCCACGCCACGCGTGTATTGTGTTGTCTTCTTGTTGCGGTTGTGTAGTGCCATTGGTTATATGTGGATATGTTGATACGTTGATATGTGGATATAGCTATAACCTAACTCTTTCTCAGCTCTTGGCGTTATCCTGCAGACGCTGCTTGAACATCTTGTGTATGTCCATGTCCCACGTGATGCCCATGTTGGCATTTAGGGTGTTGGTTGTCGTGGACGCACCGACGACCTGTCCTCCGGGGGCAACCGGGAACACACTGTCATCCAACGTCCTGCGCCATGCCATAAAACCGTGCAGGCGCACGTTCTTGCAGTTCTTCGGCCTGTATTCAAGACCCGCACCGGCAAGTAGGTAGGTGTGACCTGCCTCCACGAGGCAGTCCAGCGAGCGGCAATACTTGGAGAAGTTCACATAGTCAGCCTCCGAATGGTTCTGCTCGTAGCTGCCCTTCACGAAGAAGTTCAAGTCGTCAGTCAGCAGCACGTTCATACAGCTCACCACGGCAAAGTTCTTGCCCCAGTCGTCCTTGGCAAGGGCATGGTGGATAAGGTCGAGATAGAGGTCCCAACGGTCGAAGCTCACCTCGTGGCCGAGGGCTATATAGTTCATATAGCGGCCCTCTTCACGCTCGAACAAGTTTACCGAATAGAGGGTGCGGAAATGGCCGAACTTGCCGCTCCAGAAAAGGCTGTGCGACGACAGTCCGCTCTTGAACTCCTGCCCCAACCCCGTGCCCACGGGAGCCCCGTAGTGCACATAGGGCGAGTTGGCCACCTGCAGCAGGATGGTGTGGTTGCCGTTGTCGCTCTTGTAGGCTGCCGCTGCACCCAGCTGGAAGCAGTAGAAGTTGTCCCAGTAGTGCGTGCTGAACAGCACGTCGATAGGCGCGGCGTCGTACTCAAAGCCGCCCACGGCTAAGGCATCCTTGCCCAAGCGGAACATCCAGTGCTTGTTGGGCGTGTAGTTAAGGTACAGGAAGTCGGTGTTGTCGAAGAGCGACGGGGTGCCCGGCGTGGCCTGTATGCGCTGGCGGAAGAAGTAGCTGAACTGCTCGCTGAGGTTGCCTGCGGCTATAAAGTTGAAGTAACGGCCCTGGAAACCGTATTCTTTTATTTCGCCCGCAGCCGTGTGCGTGTTCCAATAGTTGAAGTCGGCACGGGCTTCGAGCCGCGTCTGCGTAAACACGGGCAGGAAAACCACCTGCGCACGCGCCGCCGACAGCGACATTGTAAACACCGCTACAGCGACGATTTGCTTGATAATATTGTGTTTCAATCTCATGTGTGTATCTGTTATTTCCTTTTACGTGTGCAAAGATACGAAAAATTATTGGAAATCACAGCCAAAACAACACCAAGCCACACCTGGCGAACAAAAAGTCCACAAGTTCGGGAACAAAAAGTCCACAAGTTCGGGAACAAAAAGTCCACAAGTTCGGGAATAAAAAATCCACAAGTTCGGGAATAAAAAGTCCATAAGTTCGGGAATAAAAAATCCACAAGTTCGGGAATAAAAAGTCCATAAGTTCGGGAATAAAATAAAATAAATTTGTGTATTTCAAATAATTTGTGTAATTTTGCAACATCAAAAAATCAGCATAAAAATGGACGCATACAAGGAACGTATTTTTGATCAGTTGCTTAGGCGAAAACTGGATGGTATGGGAGCCGTTCTAATTGAGGGTCCGAAGTGGTGCGGAAAGACCACCACGGCCGAACATCAGGCATCAAGTGTGCTATATATGAACGACCCGAAACACTACCAGCAGAACATGCAGATGGCCGACCAAGACCCGCAGGCACTGCTCGAGGGTGCCACGCCGAGGCTCATCGACGAGTGGCAGGAAGCGCCAAAGCTGTGGGACACAGTACGCTTCGAGGTCGACCACCGCGGGCAAGACGGACTCTTCATACTCACCGGCTCGGCGGTACCCGCCGACATGAGCGAGGTGCACCACACCGGCACCGGCCGCATAGCACGTATGCAGATGCGCACCATGAGCCTTTGGGAATCAGGCGAATCCACGGGCGACATAAGCCTCGTGTCGCTCTTCTCGGGCTCGGCGCGCAACGTGGCCACCATGGACAAGACCCTGCAGGAGGTGGCCTACCTCGTATGCCGCGGCGGCTGGCCCAGGGCGGTTACGCAGAAGCCCTCGGTGGCACTGGAAAGGGCCTACGACTATCTCAACGCAATCGTCAACAGCGATATATCGCGCGTTGACGGCGTCAGCCGCGACCCCGACCGCACACGCCGCCTGATGCGCTCCTACGCACGCTTCCAGGGGGCGCAGGCTCCTTTGTCGAAGCTCCGCGCCGACGTCATGGCTGGCACCGACGGCACCTTCGACGAGAAGACCCTCTCCTCCTACCTCGGCGCCCTGAACAAGATGTTCGTCATCGAAGACATGCCCTCATGGAACCCCAACCTGCGCTCGAAGGCGGCGATACGCTCGTCGGAGACCCGCTACTTCACCGACCCCTCCATCGCCGCCGCAGCCCTCGGCGTGGGGCCCAAAGACCTGATGAACGACCTGAAGACCTACGGACTGCTGTTCGAGACCATGTGCGTGCGCGACCTGCGCGTCTACGCCCAGGCCATCAACGGCCTGGTGTACCACTACCGCGACTCCGACGGGCTGGAGTGCGACGCCGTCATCCACCTGCGCAACGGCGACTACGGCCTCGTGGAAATAAAGCTCGGCGGCGACCGCCTCATCGAAGAGGGCGCCAAGTCGCTGCAACGGCTACACAAGAAGCTCGACACCAGCCGTATGCGCGAGCCGTCGTTCCTCATGGTCCTCGTGGCCACTGGCAACTACGCCTACCGCCGCTCCGACGGCGTCTGGGTTGTCCCCATTGGCAGCCTGAAGCATTAGACCACTTACGGCATAGTGATTACCGTCGGCCGACCGAACCCTGTTCCTCGTTGACAGGTTCGGCCGGCTGACGACTGTTTTTGTACAAAACACGACGCAACAGCGCAAAAACGCACCGCAGCGGCAACAACAAGCGCAACGATATGATTACCAAGCAATAGCAAACAGATTTCAAATCCGTTATTATTTCGCACAAAGTCCGATTTTGATATATAGAACGTAAATCGTAAGTATATAGATGATAAGGAGTTGGTAGGACCAACTCCTTATCATCTATATACCTTCTCTAAACATACCCTATATCACATTTGCCAAGGTGGTGGGAATCAGGGGTAGTTTTGGGTGCATAAAGTTGAAGAACGGGGGTGGATGAACCCCGAGACATGGCGACAGATAGACGACATACTGACGCCATGGACTCCGTCGTTGCGAGGAAACGGAATAAAACCGGGCAACTTTTCGCCATCCTGCGGGCAATAAAAACCGCATCGCGGCGTTTGTCAATCAGTGATTAACTTTTAATGGCTTAGGATATGAAGAAGACATTGATGCTATGCACGGCGATGGTAGCGATGGCGCTTTGCGCCGAGGCGCAAAGCGCGACCGATAGTGTGGTATTTAAGGGAACCGTGATTGATAGCACAAACGGAGATGCAATACTTTTTGCCGAGGTAAATGTACGCGACCAGTGCCATACATACTGGGTTGATACAACTGACATCGAGGGGAACTTTGAAATATCTATGCTCGCTGGAGTATATGACATCGAAGTGTCATTTATGGGTTATGAACATTATAGACGGCGTGTCAAAGTAACCAACGCCGAGCCATACACGATTAAACTGCAACCCAAGCGCAATGCCTACCCTGGGGTTAATTATCCTAGTGGCAAAGGTGTTGTATTGGATTTGAAAGATACAATTGAACATAAAACAGCTGAAGAATAGCAATCCAAGAAAAGAAAGCGCTTGTATATACAAAAATAACGTTGCGCATGGTATACAATATTATTGCAAAAGTGACGTTATAGGTCACATTATATATAAAAACAGTGTACCATGGAAAACAGACAGTACAGGCTGCTTGAAGCCGGTGAAATCGAGACTTTGGAACGTTTGGGCAACCGTGCCCGGGACTGGAACAGGGTGATGGTTACGGAGGGGTTCTGCCCCGACATGATGCGCGGCAACACGCTGTGGGGCGACGTGCGCATAGAGTGCGACGCATCGGCGCCCGCCCTGCTGAAGGACGGCATAGTGGAATGGCCTGTAGGCATAGAGAACAGCACGCTGAAGGACTGCACCATAGGCGACGGCTGCGTGGTACGCAACGTGAGGATGCTGTGCGGCTACACCGTGGGGCGCGGCTGCCTGCTGAGCAACATCGACGAGATGTGCGCCGACAGCGACACGCCGGCATGGCTGGAGCCCATGAACGAATGCGGCGGACGGCGCGTGATGGCCGTTGGCGGCATGAGGGTTGGCGACGCCTACCTCTGGGCCCGCTTCCGCGACCACAGGGGCATGGTTGAGCGGCTGGAGAGCCTGTCGCTCAAAGCCCTGAAGGGCGGCAGCGGCTACGGTACGGTGGGCGACGGCGCTGTGGTGAAGAACTGCAAGGAGATACGCAACGTGCGCATCGAGTCGACCGCCGAGGCACCGACGCGCATATACGACTGCATAGCACTCACCGACGGCGTGATAAGCCCGGGCTGCACGCTGGAGTTCGGCATCATAGCGCAGCGCTTCCTGCTGGGCGAGAACGTGAAGCTGGAGTACGGCCTGAGGCTCAACGACAGCGTGGTGGGCGACAACTCGACCGTGGCACGTTGCGAGATGGGCAACAGCAGAGTGTTTCCCGCCCACGAGCAGCACCACAACAACTCGTTCCTCATCGCCGGCCTGATAATGGGCCAGAGCAACATAGCCGCAGGCGGCACGCTGGGCTCGAACCACAACGGCCGCACCGCCGACAACGAGATGGCCGGAGGGCGCGGCTTCTGGCCAGGGCTGTGCGTGAGCGTGAAGCACTCGAGCCGCTTTGCCAGCTACTGCCTGCTGAGCAAGGCCGACTATCCCCACGAGCTAAACATCACCCTGCCTTTTGCCCTGGTGAACAACAACACGGCCAAGAACCGGCTGGAGGTGATGCCCGCCTACTGGTGGATGTACAACATGTACGCCCTGAACCGCAACATCAAGAAGTTCGCCAAACGCGACAAACGCGTGTACAAGGCGCAGCACATAGAGTTCGACCCCTTCGCCCCCGACACCGCCGAGGAGATGCTGCTTGGGCGCGGGCTGCTGAAGATGTGGACTGAGAAGGCCTACCAGGAGAGCAACGGCGGAGCGCAGTGCGACCTTGGCGAAGGACTGGCCAAGAGCGTTGGCGAGCTGCCGCACATAGAGGTGCGCGGCTACGGCATGGAGCACAGCCACCGTCCCACCGTGATACTGAAGCCCGGCGCAGCCTACAAGGCCTACGAGGAGATGCTGATATACTACGCCATGCGGGTGCTCACCGAGCGCTACGGCGACGCCATGCCGCCCAAGGAGCTCAACGAAGGCGACGCACGCGTGCAGTGGTGGATCAACATTGGCGGCCAGCTTGTCACCAAGCCCGACGCCGACCGGCTCATAGCCGACATCGAGAGTGGTGAGCTTGACAGCTGGGAGGCCATACACTGCAGGATGGACCAGCTGTGGGAGGCCTATCCCGAGCAGAAGGTGCGCCACGCTTACCAGGTGCTGTGCGAGCTGAGCCAGCGCAAAGCCCTCGACGAGCGCGAGTGGGCCCGCTACCAGGTGCGCTACGCGCAGATACAACAATACGTGGAAGACCAGAAGACAATAACCCGCAAGAAAGACGACGACAACGAGTTCCGCCAGATGACCTACTGGAACAGCGAAGAGATGCGGGCCGTGCTGGAGTAAAGAGCACCCGCAGCAGCCGAGATCGGCTGCCGCGACCCATGATAATACACATGCAGCAGCCGAGATTGGCTGCTGCAATCCATGATAATGAAAGACAACATCTACATAAAAGGGGCTCGCGTCAACAACCTGAAGAACATCGACGTAGAGATACCCCGCAACAAGCTGGTGGTGATAACAGGGCTGAGCGGCAGCGGCAAATCGTCGCTGGCATTCGACACGCTGTACGCCGAAGGACAGCGGCGCTACGTGGAGAGCTTGAGCTCGTACGCCCGCCAGTTCCTTGGCCGCATGCAAAAGCCCGAAGTGGACTACATACACGGCATATCGCCCGCCATAGCCATCGAGCAGAAGGTGATAGCCTCCACGCCGCGCTCGACCGTTGGCACGAGCAGCGAGATATACGAATACCTGAAGCTGCTCTTCGCCCGCGTGGGCCACACCTACTCGCCCGTATCGGGCACCGAGGTGAAACGCCACAGCGTGAGCGACGTGGTCGACTACATATACACCCTGCCCGAGGAGGCCACCGTGGTGCTGTACAGCCCGCTTGCCGCATCGGACGACAGGCCTTACGACAAGCAGCTCAAGATACTGCAGCAGGAAGGCTTCGTACGTGTAAGCGTCGACGGCACGATGATGCACATTGACGACTTCGACGCAGGCAGCCAGCCACGCGAGGTGCTGCTGGTGATTGACCGCATAAGGGTGCACCACAACGACGACGACCAGCTGGCACGCATCAGCGAGTCGGTGCAGACAGCCTTCTTCGAAGGACGCGGCGCGTGCCGCGTGACCTGCCAGACAGCCGACGGCAAAGAGAGCAGCGCCGCGTTCAGCAACCGCTTCGAGGCCGACGGCATCACCTTCGAGAAGCCCAATCCCAACTTCTTCAGCTTCAACAACCCCTACGGAGCCTGCCCCACCTGCCAAGGCTACGGGCAGATAATAGGCATCGACGAGAACATAGTGGTGCCCAACAAGAGCCTGTCGGTGTACGAAGGCGCAGTGACCTGCTGGAAAGGCGACAAGATGGGCGAATGGAAGACGCATCTTATCAAGCAGTCGCCCAAGATGGGGTTCCCCATCCACACACCCTACTGCGACCTATCGGAGGCCGACCGCGACAAGCTGTGGAACGGCGACCGCTACTTTGAAGGCATCAACGGCTTCTTCAAATGGGTTGAAAGCCAGGCCTACAAGATACAATACCGCGTGATGCTGTCGCGCTACAGAGGCAAGACGGTATGCCCTGACTGCAAAGGCACACGCCTGAGGAGCGACGCGGCATACGTGAAGGTGGGCGGCCGCAGCATAGTGGAGCTGACCTCCATGCCCGTGTCGCAGCTGCAACAGTTTATCGACAACCTGCAGTTGTCGGAGTTTGAGACACAAGCCAGCGCCCGCATCCTCAAGGAGCTGCGCTGCCGCGTGGGCTACCTGATGGACGTTGGTCTCGGCTACCTCACCCTCAACCGCATGAGCAACACGCTGAGCGGCGGCGAAAGCCAGCGCATCAACCTGGCCACGTCGCTGGGCAGCTCGCTGGTTGGCTCAATGTACATCCTCGACGAGCCGTCGATAGGGCTACACCCCCGCGACACCGAACAGCTCATAGGCGTGCTGAGGCACCTGCGCGACCTGGGAAACACGGTGATAGTGGTGGAGCACGACGAAGAGATAATACGCTCAGCCGACTGGGTCATCGACATAGGTCCCGGCGCAGGACGCCTGGGCGGCGAAGTCGTCTACGCCGGTCCCGTCGGCAAGGGCAAGATGAAGGTGGAGAAAGGCAAGACATCGTACACCGCCGAGTACCTCGAAGGACGGCTGAGCATAGCCACGCCACCGTCGCGCCGCAAATGGCGCGACCATATCGACATCGTAGGCGCCTACAGCCACAACCTCAAGCACATCGACGTCACCATACCCCTTCAGGCCCTCACCGTTGTGAGCGGCGTGAGCGGCAGCGGCAAGACCTCGCTGGTGAAGCAAGTACTGTACGAGACGCTGCAGAAGCGCTTCGACGGCAACGACGACTACGTGAGCGACTGCAAAGCGCTGCGCGGCGACCTGAAGCGCATAAGCGGCGTAGAGCTGGTCGACCAGAACCCCATAGGCAAATCGAGCCGCAGCAATCCCGCCACCTACATAAAAGCCTACGACGAGATACGGCAGCTCTACGCCCTGCAGCCGCTGGCCAAGGCTCGCGGATACAAGGCGGGCTACTTCTCGTTCAACGTGGAAGGCGGCCGCTGCGAGACCTGCGAGGGCGAAGGCTTCGTGACCATAGGCATGCAGTTTATGGCCGACATTCACCTGGTGTGCGAGGACTGCCACGGCACACGATTTCAGGAGGAGACCCTGGAGGTGGAATACAAAGGCCGAAACATCAGTGAGGTGCTGGAGATGACGGTGGACCAGGCTGTCGACTTCTTCGACCCCGCCGACAGCAACGCCGCACCCACCATGACTGCCACGCTGAACGCCATACAAGGGCGACTCAAGGCCCTGCAGGACGTAGGCCTAGGCTACCTCAAGCTGGGACAGAGCTCCAGCTCGCTGAGCGGCGGCGAGGCGCAGCGCGTCAAGCTGGCCTCCTACCTCGTGAAAGGCGACAGCAGCAGCCCGCTGCTCTTCATCTTCGACGAACCATCTACAGGCCTGCACTTCCACGACATACAGAAGTTGCTCAGCGCCTTCAACACCCTCATAGAGAGAGGCCACAGCATAGTGGTCATCGAGCATCACCCCGACATAATAAAGACCGCCGACTGGGTTATCGACATGGGACCCGAAGGGGGCGACAAAGGCGGCGAGATAGTCTTTGCCGGCACACCCGAAGAGCTTGTGAAATGCCCGGCATCGTACACTGCCAAGGCTCTGCACCTCGACCCACAGCCAGCACCAAAGACAGCCAAGCGGCAAACAAAGAAAGCTAAATAAATGACATCAACAAAGAAGATACAGACAGCCTCTGCTATTGGCCTGTACGCCTCCATCGTGTTGGGGGCAGCGGTGATAGTGTTCAACTACCAGTCCAAGTACAGGTTCTACATGTACAACAACGAAATGTACAAGCAACTGATGATTGTTGGCGCAGTGTTGGCCGTGGCCGACATTGCACTTATTCTCCTGAGACTGCGCAAGCAGATACCGCGCATAAGACAGTCCGAAGAAGGTGTGGAGTACAAGATGCAGCGGTATGCGTCGCTTGTGTCCGGCACGTTCTACGGCACCTTGTTCATAGTGGCTGCCGAATGCGCCATCATTGTGCTGAGTAACAACAGGGAACTGATTATGCTGGTGCTGTTGTTGGTGCTGATGCTGTTCCTATCCTACCCCAACATGTACAAGATAAAGGTCGACCTCGGACTCAGCGACGATGAGATGTCGAACCTTTATGGCGACAAGTATATACGCGAGCAGAGCCAGTGGGACGAACGCCCCATAGCCTGCGTTGAGCTTGGCAAGACCGAGCCCGAGACCATTGACAGCGAGGCCGAGGACAAAGACGGCGAAACCGATAACCAATGAAGTCACCCGACACCATAGCAGCCGTAGCAACCCCGCCCGGAGTGGGCGGAGTGGCCGTAGTGCGCATATCGGGTCCCGACGCCATTGCCGTGACGATGCCGCTGCTGCGCCGCAAAGATGCACTGGCTCCGCGACACGCCTATCATGTCACCATCCTCGATGGCTCCCAGACGCTCGACGACGGCATAGTCGTATACTACCCGTCGCCCAACAGCTATACGGGCGAGGACACAGTAGAGATGTCATGCCATGGCTCGCGCTATGTCACACAACGCCTCCTTGAACTGCTTGTCACACATGGCGCACGGCTGGCCAAGCCAGGCGAGTTCACCATGCGGGCCTTCCTTGGCGGCAAGATGGACCTTGCGCAGGCCGAGGCCGTGGCGGATATTATAGATGCCACGTCAGAGTCGGCGCACACACTTGCCACGCGGCAGCTCAGCGGCCAAGTGTCGCGGCAGTTCGACGACCTGCGCAGCCAGTTTGTAGAGTTGGCATCGCTCCTTGAGTTGGAGCTCGACTTCAGCGACGAGGATGTGGAGTTTGCCGACCGCACCAAGCTCCTTGCCACACTCGACGCCATAGAGGATGTATCGCGCCGCACCGCCGAGAGCTTCCGTCTGGGCAACGCCATCAAGAACGGCATTCCCGTGGCCATTGTTGGCCAACCCAATGCCGGCAAGTCCACACTGCTCAACGCCCTTTTGGGCGACGACCGCGCCATAGTGAGCGACATCGCTGGCACCACGCGCGACACCATAGAGGAGCTGGTGACCATCGATGGCTTTCTGTTCCGTTTTGTCGACACCGCCGGCCTGCGCCACAGCGACGACCCCTTAGAGAGCGCCGGCATCGAGCGCAGCCTGCGCGCCGTGCAGCGGGCCGACGTGGTTATACTTGTCGACGATGGCGACACCATAGAGGAGCCGCGTTTTGCCGAAGCCGTCGCCGACAAGCGGGTGATACACGTAAGGAACAAGGTCGACCTCGTGCTAGGCTATAGTGCACCGAGTGATGTGATCCCCGTCAGCGCCAAGCTTGGCACAGGACTCGACGAATTGCGCCACAGCCTGGTGGAGCCCTACCTCGTCATGCGCAACAGCATGGCCGATGCTCCAATCCTTGCCAACGCAAGGCATTACGAGGCATTCCTGCATATCCTCGACGATGTGGAGCGTACACGCGAGGGCCTCTCGCGGCACATCCCAACCGACCTTGTCATGGTCGACGTACGCGACGCCCTCTACCATCTTGGGCAGATTACAGGCCAAGTATCAAACAACGAACTACTTGACACCATATTCTCCCGATTTTGCATAGGTAAATAATTCCCATCATGCAATAAAACCATCACCTGCCGCGTTATAGCCGATTGTTATCAAAGTTCAGAAACTAATAAATCATTAATATGATTCAACTACAATACATTAAAGAACATACTGAAGAGTGCATCGAGCGCTTAAAGATAAAGAATGTTAAGGATGTGGAGGCCCGCATCGCCGAGATTATAGCCCTCGACGAGAAGCGTCGCGCACTCCAGAAAAGCGCCGATGACGTCAAAGCCTCACAAAATGCATTGGCCAAGGAGATTGGCCAGCTCTTCAAGCAAGGCCAACGAGAGGAGGCCGAGCAGAAGAAAGCCCTCACCACAGAGCTGAAAGCCAAAGAAAAAGAGTTGGGCGACCAGCAGGCCGCTGTAGAGCAAGAACTCAACACGAAACTCATATCGCTGCCAAACACTCCGCACATCACCGTGCCGCGCGGCACCAGCGAGGCCGACAACGTGGTGGTGGCCGAGTTCGGCACCAAGCCGTCACTGGGTCCCGACGCACTGCCCCACTGGGAGCTATGCGCCAAGTACGACATCGTCGACTTCGAACTGGGTAACAAGATAACGGGGGCCGGCTTCCCTGTCTACAAAGGCAAAGGCGCTCGCCTGCAGCGCGCCCTCATCAACTTCTTCCTCAACGAGGCCGCCAACGCAGGCTTCGTCGAGATAATGCCGCCACTCATGGTCAACGAGGCCTCCGGTCTTGGCACAGGCCAGCTGCCAGACAAGGAAGGTCAGATGTACGCCATACCCCTCGACGGCTTCTACATGATACCCACCGCCGAGGTGCCCATCACCAACATCTACCGCGACTGCATCGTCAAGGCCGAGCAGTTCCCCATCAAGCATGTAGGCTACTCCGAGTGTTTCCGCCGCGAGGCCGGCAGCTACGGCAAGGACGTGCGTGGCCTCAACCGCCTGCACGAGTTCAGCAAGGTGGAGATAGTCGTCATCGAGCATCCCGACCGCAGCTACGACCAGCTCGAAGAGATGAAAAAACACGTGGGCGGCCTGCTCGACAAGCTGGGCTTGCCCTACCATATCCTCAAACTGTGCGGAGGCGACATCAGCTTCACCAGCGCCATGACATTCGACTTCGAGGTGTGGAGCGGTGCACAGCAGCGTTGGCTCGAGGTGTCGAGCGTAAGCAACTTCGAGGCCTTCCAGGCCAACCGCATGAAGCTGCGCTTCAAGGATGCCGACGGCAAGATGCGCCTGGCGCACACCCTCAACGGCAGCGCCCTCGCCCTGCCGCGCATCGTCGCCGCACTGCTCGAGAACAACCAGACTCCCGACGGCATAGTAATGCCCGAGGTGCTGAGATCTTATCTGGGTTTCGATGTAATCAACTGATAGCCCTGCAAGCTTTCTATAACATACAATAAAGGCTGCCCATCCACGTAGGCAGCCTTTATTATTTGTTCTGTTCTAAACTATTAGAAGTGGAATCCTATGCGGAATAGCAGGAGACCTACCTGCACATGCTTCACAGGCTCAGGTTGACCCGAAACTGTAAGCGCAGGACGGTCGGACGACTTGGTATACTCAACAACATGCAATCCCATATGGTAGTAGTTGAGGCCTATCGACACATACTCACCCAGATATGTACCGCCACCAATCTGAAGCATCACCTGCCCCGTTGGCGAGTATTTGAAATACTGCTTGCCAGCCACGTTGTGGAAGCCTTCGGCCGTAACCGAGAAGATATCGTAACCCACACCAAACTCGGCATAAGGCATAATGATACGGTCAAGTGCGTAACGGTAGGTGACACCCACCGTCAACGGTATGTTCCAATACTGCGGACGTTTGCAGTTGTCGTCTTCTACATAATCAATGCGCAAATCTTTCTTGAGGGGGTTCCAAAGCATGTCAAGACCCACAAACGGAGCCACCTCGCCGTAACCGATGTCGAAGAAGTACGACACGCGGGCACCAACACCGAAACCTATGGCGGCGTTGTTACCCATATAGGTCTTGCCCATAGGGTGGACATTTAGCGGGTTCTTATTGTTCTCGCCAAAGTCGCCCGTCGGCAGTCCCAAGTTGAGATACAGAGACTTCTCGAGCTGTGCGTTTGCGTTTATTCCTATTCCAACGAATAATGCAATGAATAATAAAGCACTGATTCTTTTCATGTTATTACAATATTATTGTTTCGTAAATAAAGTACAAAGATAAAAAATATATTTGTTTTGTGCAAATTTTGATAGTGTTTTCACAAACAAGAATACAACACTCCCCGAGGCATTGATTCTGGAATCGCCTCGGGGAGTGTAATATAAAATACGATATTCGTTATTCGTACAGGTTGACGTAGCGGTCGAGGATGCCCTCTATACGCTGTTTGTCTTTGAAGTACTGATAGGTACTGATCTTCAGTTCCACACAAGCCTCCTCGTCGCACACGATGATACCCTTGGGGTGCATCTGCAGGGCACTGACGGTCCACATGTGGTTGACTCCGTTCTCGATGGCGTGATGCAGTGCACGAGCCTTCTTGGGACCGTTGCACATGATAAGGACCTCGCGGGCATCCATAACGGTCTGCACACCGACGGTGAGAGCCTGCTTGGGCACCAAGTTGATATCGTTGTCGAAGAAGCGGCAGTTAGCCTGTATTGTATTGGTTGTAAGGGTCTTGATTCTTGTACGCGAACCAAGCGACGAACCCGGCTCGTTGAAGGCTATATGGCCGTCTTCGCCGATGCCGCCCATAAACAGGTCGATGCCACCGGCCTCGGCAATCATCTCCTCGTAGTGGCGGCACTCAGCCATAAGGTCGGGCGCGTTGCCGTTGAGGATGTGGATGTTCTCTTTCTTTATGTCAATGTGGTTAAAGAAATTGTTGAACATGAAGCTGTGATAACTCTCGGGATGCGACTCGGGCAGACCCACGTACTCATCCATGTTGAAAGTCACCACATTCTGGAAACTGATTACACCCCTTTTGTTCAGCTCGATAAGTCTCTTGTACAGACCCAGCGGCGAACTGCCGGTAGGACAGCCAAGCACAAAAGGCTTCTCAGGGGTTGGATTTGCATCTTTTATCCTTTTGGCGACATAGTTGGCCGCCCAGCGGGATAACTCATTGTAATCTTTTGCAATAGTTACGCGCATTGTTGAAAATTATTAATTAATATATTGTGGTTAATTGTAGACAATAAACTGAGGTTCAAACACGTACCACACTCATCAATCAACACATGCAAAGTGCAAATTTACATTTAATTCTAAAATATAACAAATAAAATCTTTAAACCTGCATGAATTTGCGCACCACAGCAGATAATTTATTCATTGTCTGTACATTGCAAAATACACATCTTATCACTTCTCAGCCCATGCTTTGGCAAGTTCCTCACGCACCGAGGGATGTGCTATGGATATAAGTCGCCTTGCGCGTTCCTCGGCCGCGCAGCCCCATAGGTTCACGGCACCGTACTCGGTGACCACCCAACGCACCACGGTGCGCGGTGTCACCACGCCTGCACCCTTGGTGAGACTTACAACAAGCTTGCTCACGCCTTTGCCTGTCATTGACGGCATAGCTATTATCGGGATACCACCGTCGCTGTAGCTGGCTCCAAGCATGAAGTCGAGCTGTCCGCCACTGCCCGAAAAGATTCGATGCCCCATGGAGTCGGCACACACCTGGCCGGTGAGGTCAACCTCGATGGCCGAGTTGATTGCCACCACCTTTGGGTTCTGTGCTATCACGGCGGGGTTGTTGGTGTACCACACATCACGCAGTTCCACCTGCTTGTTGCGGTCCACAAAGTCGTACAGTTTCTTACCGCCTTTCAGGAACATAGCCACCAGCTTGCCAGGGTCGGTCTTCTTCATGCTGCCGTCAATAACACCCTCCTCCACCAGCGGTATCACGTCGTCGGTGAACATCTCGCTGTGCACGCCCAGGTGTTTGTGGTCGTGCAGCTGAGCCAGCACCGCAGTGGGTATATTGCCTATGCCAATCTGTAGCGTAGCCCCGTCGGGGATGAGCGATGCTACGTTGCGGCCTATGGCTATGTCGGTGTCGCTTAATGGCTGCGGCGCTGCCTCGGCCAACGGCTGGTCGTGGTGCACTATGCGTGCTGGCAGCAGCGGGCCGTCACGTCTTATGATACCATCGTCGGTAAGTTTCAGCACACCGTCGCCATAGCAGAACGGCACATGCTTGTTTATCTGCACCACCGCATAACGCGCACGTTCTATGGCCGCAGGCATGTAGTCGACCGATGTGCCGAGCGACACGAAGCCTTCTTCATCGGGCTCGCTCACCATAAGCAGCACACCGTCGCAGCGGCGCACTCCACTGCGCACCAGCCGCGACGTGTCGCTCAACGAGCAGGGTATATAGTCGGCAAAACCTTGTTGCGTGGCCTTGCGCACGTTGCCGCCCACAAAGAACGACTCCAGCCTGAAGGTGCCGGCATACTCAGGCAGCACATAGTCGGCATAGCCCTCGGTATAGAGATGGCTTATATGCACGTCGTACAGCGGCTGTCCCGCCTCGCGGCGCAGGTCGGCGTACTCCGTCAGCCTGCGTATAAGATAGTCGGGAGCACCCGACACACATGCCCAGTGCAGGTGGTCGCCGCTCTCTACTGATGACATCAGATGGTCCATGTAAAATATTTCTAAGGAATCAATATCCTTCGGGATTCATTGACTGCCAGCGCCAGCTGTCGCGGCACATGTCCTCGATGCCGTATTCGGCACGCCAGCCAAGCTCGGCAGCCGCCTTGCTCGGGTCGCTGTAGCACGTGGCTATGTCGCCGGGACGACGCGGCTGTATCTTGTACGGCACCTTCACGCCGGTGGCCTGCTCAAAGGCATTCACCACCTCGAGTACCGAGTAGCCACGTCCCGTGCCGAGGTTGTACACCGCCAGTCCGCATTTGCGTTCTATGGCCTTCAGGGCGCACACATGGCCGCGTGCAAGGTCCACCACATGTATATAGTCGCGCACTCCCGTGCCATCGGGGGTGTCGTAGTCGTTGCCGAACACGCCCAATTCCTTGCGGCGGCCTATGGCCACCTGGGTGATATAGGGCATCAGGTTGTTGGGAATGCCGTTGGGGTTCTCCCCTATCCTGCCGCTGCGATGCGCCCCAATGGGGTTGAAATAGCGCAGCAGCACCACGTTCCACTCGGGGTCGGCCTTCTGCATGTCGCTCATTATCTCCTCCAGCATGCTCTTCGTCTGGCCGTAGGGATTGGTGCAATGGCCCTTGGGACATTCTTCGGTGATAGGCACCACGGCGGGGTCGCCGTACACCGTGGCAGACGACGAGAATATGATGTTCTTGCAGCCGTGCCACCTCATGCAGTCGAGCAGCGTCAGCGTGCCGCCGATGTTGTTGTCATAGTATTCCCACGGCTTTGCCACCGACTCACCAACGGCCTTGAGGCCGGCGAAGTGGATGCAGGCGTCGAAATGCCCTTCTTTCTCCAGCAGCGCGTCGACGGCTGCACGGTCGCGTATGTCGCACTCGTAGAACGGCACCGACTCCACGCCTGCCAGCTCAGCCACGCGTTCGAGCGACTTAGGCGACGAGTTGCTCAGGTTGTCGAGCACCACGGGCTTATGGCCCGCGGCATACAGTTCCACCAAGGTGTGCGACCCGATGAATCCCGCGCCGCCTGTAACCAGTATCTTCATGATTTATTATGCTTTATAGTTGTAAACGGTCTTATAGAGGGTATCCCTCACCTCGGCGAAGTCGTCGTCGTCCAGTTCGTACTTCGACATCAGCAGCATCGGCAGTGCCAGTGTGCCCGCCTTGTGGTACGACGGCTGCCAGTATTCCTGCGGGTTGGGATAGAAGCCCATGTCGGTGTAGAACTCCATGCGACGGTCTGACGTGTCGTTGCCCGGCAGCTCTATCTCGAGCACCACCTGGTCGCTGTACTGCGTCAGGAACTCCAGGAACGCCGCGCGTCCTATGCCGCGGCCGCGGTAGTCCTCGTGGATGGCGAAATGCTCCACGTAGGTGTATTCGTCGAACGTCCAATAGGTCATTATGCCTATGGGTTCGTCGTCATCGAGCATGATGACGTCAAAATGAAAATTCTCTTGTGTTCTTTCTTCTACCTCCCCGAATGGAGGTCGTTCGTCTTCGGGAAAGGAACTCTCGAAGAGCTCTTTGGCAAAATGGGTCTCGTGTGATTCACCCAAAGGTACAAATTGTATCATTACTTGCTTTATCTATTGTTATTCTTGTTTATCCAAAAAACTGAAGTCGCCTATGTCGAACCGCAGTGCCAGCTGCGGCTGCAGGCCGTAGGATTCGTAGCCGTTCAGGGCTATCTTGGTGTAATGCACGGTGCAGCCGAGGCTCAGGGCCGACGTCTCCGTAACCTGGCAGCGCCATTCCAGTCCGGCAAAGGCTCCCAAGCCCAAGCCGCCCTGGTTTATGTATTCGTAGGCGGTGCTGCCCACGAAAGGCTGCCCGCCGTTCCAGATATCGCGTATGTCGTAGGTGTCGCCGGCAATCTCCATGTCGTTGCGCTCCACCTTGCAGTTGTTCACATTCAGCCCCACGTTGGCCGAGTACGAACTCACCCCTTTCTGCGCCAGCCTGCAGCACAGCCCGAGGTCCATGTTGATGCGCTTCTCAACGCCGCTGATGCCGCACTGCACATAGCGGCGTTCATTGCTCAACGTGCCGGTGTTGTTGTTGGCGTTGAGGTTGAAGGCACCCACGGCGGTGAGCTTGGCGTAGTCGAAACGTGCCAGCCAGCCCATGCCGTTGGTCCAGTCGTAGCGCAGTCCTACGCCCAGCAGCACGCTGAGCCGGTAGTGCATGTTGCCGTATTCGTCAACCTGCAGCAGCTCGTACGACGACACCGCGTCGCTTATCAGTCCCTGCTCGGTAAGCCTGTTCCATATCGTCGGCCCGTACTGCTCGCTGTTGAGTATGCGCACCACAGTGTTCTCGTTCTGCGGCGAGCCGTTGTAGAAGTTGGCATGACGGTCGTCGGGCCTCAGCACACCCACGCCAACCGTGACCTTCAGTCCCTCGGGCTGCGCCGTGGCGCGGCCTGCGATGCCCAATAGCATCACCACTGCTGCAAGCACTGCGGTTATATGGCGTGATATACGTTGCATCCGTGCTTGCGGGCTTTACAGGTTTTTCTTGTGCGGCAGCAGCACCTGCGTCAGCAGGCTGCGTGCCCTGAACAGTCGCGCCTTCACGGTGCCCTCGGGCAGATTGGTGCGCTCCATTATTTCCTCTATCGACAGTTCCTCGAAATAGCGCATCTGCACCAGGTCGCGGTACTGCGGCTTCAGTTGCGACACCAGCTCGCGCAGTATCTTCTGCCGCTGGGTCTTTATGAACTGCTCCTCGGGCGTGTCGGCGCTCGATGGGAACGCCGGCATCACCAGCTCGTCGTTGTCGTTGCGCGTGCACATGTCGCTTATCGACACCGTCTCTATCTGTTTGTGCCGCACGTGATCCATGTAGTTGTTCCACGCCACGGTGTATATCCACGTGCTGAAGGCATGCTGCTTGCTGTACAGGTGCAGCGAGCTCAGCGCCTTGCCCAACGCCTCGATGGTGAGGTCTTCGGCCTCCTCCACGTTGCGCGTCAGCTTCAGCATCGTTACGTATATAGGACCCTGGTAAGCCTTCATCAAATCGCTGTACGCCTGCTGGTTCCCCTTGTCGCGGGCTTCGTGCACCAAGCGGTGGTCGCGCTGCAGGCGTTCGTTCGATGATTTAAACGGCGTTTCCATTGACTTCTATCTATGATGTTTTCCCCTCTTTAACGTGGAAATAAACATTATAGTATCCGCCACTAAAAAATAAAGTTCAAGCAATGGTGCAAACGGGTACACTTTCTTCACCTCGAACCGCTTGCACAGCTTAGCGTAACACACTATCTGCCAAGCACATTTCACCACCACAGCGCCCACTGCCACAGGCCACAGCGCCGGCATGTGCACCACCGCCGCAACCAGCGCCGCCACAAACAGGCACAGCGCCGCGGGCGGCACCATCCTGCCCAGCAGCTGCCCCAGGGGGTAGTACTTCTTGGTGGCGAAACGGTGGCGGCGGCTGTTCTGCCACTGCCTCATCGAGGCGTACGGCTCCACCTCCGTCCAGGCGTCGCGCTCCACGTTCACCACGGTGTTGCTCCGCGTGGCGTTGGCGTTGACAAAAAGGTCGTCGGCACCGTCGGGCACCGAGTAGTGCTTGATGAAAGCACCCTTGTCGAAGAAGAAGCCGCGCCGGTAGCTCAGGTTGCGCCCGTTGCCCGTGTAAGGCCGTCCGGCCAGGGCGGCGCTTATGTAATGCGCCGTGTGCGTCACGTTGTCGTACTGCGCCAGTATGTTCAGCAGGCCTGTGCCGGCCTTGATGCCGGTGTAGCCCAGCACCATCTGTGTGCTGGGGTGGTACGAGGCCGCCATCTCGCGCACCCAGTTGAAGCTCGCCGGACGGCAGTCGGGGTCGGTAAGCAGTATAATGCCGTCCTTGGCCGACTGTATGCCTATCGACAGCGGATATTTCTTGCCGCGGAACGAGTTGATATCCTCGCGGAACTCCACGGGTTTCAGGTTGTTGTAGTTCTCGCCGCACACGCGCAGCACGAACTTCGTGTCGTCCTCCGATGTGTAGTCAACCACCACCACCTCCAGGTCGGGGTAGTCCTGCTCAAGCAGGTACACCAGGTTGTCTTTCAGGTACGCCGCCTCGTTGTGCGACGTCAGTACCACCGACACGTGGCCGCTGCCGCCGGCCTCGGCCACAGGCTGCGGACGCAGCCTCGGGTGCCACCTCTTGAACACGCCGCAGCGCAGGCACACCAGCCCGTAATACAGCGCCAGCGCAACGAAGCCCACGCCCGCCAGTGCCAACAAAATTATTGTGTAGTAATCGTTTACAAGTGCTGAAAAAGTCATTGTTACACTATTTTTGCCGATGCAAAAGTAGTCAATAATTTTATTCTGTCAGCACCTATATTCCAATGCCGGAGGCAATTTTATCAACCTTTTGTGAATAACTGCCGTATAATAATTCCGCCGCACATCCGTTTATATAACTGCGAAAGCGATAATAGCGGCAGCCGAAAACCCTGTCGCCCAACAAGCAACAACGACCCATGACCTTCGACATCATCGCATCCGACCCCCGCAGCGCCGCACGCGCCGGCACCATCCACACCGACCACGGCGACATCCCCACCCCCATCTTCATGCCCGTGGGCACCGCAGGCACCGTCAAAGCCGTCCATCAGCGCGAGCTGCGCAACGACATCGACGCCAAGATAATCCTCGGCAACACCTACCACCTCTACCTCCGTCCAGGCATGGACGTGCTGCGCGCCGCCGGCGGCCTCCACGGTTTCAACGGCTGGGAACGCCCCCTGCTCACCGACAGCGGCGGCTTCCAGGTCTTCTCCCTCGCCGACAGCCGCAAGATTAAGGAAGAAGGCTGCACCTTCCGCTCCCACATCGACGGCAGCAAGCACCTCTTCACCCCCGAAGGCGTCATGGACATACAGCGCGTCATCGGAGCCGACATCATCATGGCCTTCGACGAGTGCGCCCCCGGCAACGCCGACCACCGCTACGCCAAGCAGTCCATGGAGCTCACCCACCGCTGGCTCGACCGCTGCCTCGCGCGCTTCAACGCCACCCAGCCACTCTACGGCTACTCCCAAAGCCTCTTCCCCATCGTGCAGGGCTGCAAATACCGCGACCTCCGGCAGCAGTCGGCCGAGTACATAGCCGCCAAAGGCGCCGACGGCAACGCCATCGGAGGCCTCGCCGTGGGCGAACCTGTCGAGACCATGTACGAGATGATCGAGGTGGTCAACGCCATACTCCCCGCCGACCGTCCCCGCTACCTCATGGGCGTGGGCACACCCGCCAACATCCTCGAAGCCATAGAACGCGGCGTCGACATGTTCGACTGCGTCATGCCCACACGCAACGGCCGCAACGGACTCCTCTTCACCGCCAACGGCACCATCAACATCAAGAACAAGAAGTGGGAAGACCGCTTCGAGCCCATCGACCCCCAGAGCAGCGCCGAGAGCGACCGCGTCTACACCCTCGCCTACCTCCACCACCTCATACGCGCCGAAGAGCTGCTCGGCCTGCAGATATGCTCCATCCACAACCTCGCCTTCTACCTCTGGCTCGTGCGCACCGCACGCCAGCACATCATCGACGGCGACTACACCACCTGGAAAGCCTCCATCCTCCCCAACCTCTCCCGCCGCATATAGTTCATGTACGACTTCTTCACCGGCGCCCTCGGCGTAACAATAGCGTTCTAAGTAATGTCCACAAAAGCGGCCCCTAATCCGCCGCTTTGTGAACAGTGTTCATACAGAAAAAAAGAATCTGGCTGCCGGGCTTTGCCCGAACAGCCAGATAATCATGTTGAATGTCTTTCGATTGCGCTCTTGCGTGCGCAATCGTTAATCATGGACAAGCCGGACGGAGAAGCCGTAGCACCGGTAGTTGCTTTGCGAGTACATATCACGCGAATGGAAGTAGAGTCCCCATGCAGCCTCCGAGCCACCAGTATTGGCATTGTGCTTAGACGACCAATAGAAGCCGCTGGACCCCACGAGGAAAATCCCATCACAATTGCGGTCGCCCGCAGCGGGCAGAAAGACAGCACCTGCTGCTTCCATGGCAACCCAACCATTAGCAGTGTACACATTGGCAGACCAACCAGTGGTAGCCTTGGGAGCAAATGCTCCACTGCCGTTGTTCTTCATCGGGTCGGTGAAACTGTCGGGCAGCAATATCAATCCATTTACACCAGCCACCGTTGCATAGCCAACCTTCGCTGCAGCATTCGCACGAGAGTTACGCAAATAATCCCACTCATTTTTTGTCAATGTCCGCCACAGACCGGCAACATTGCCACCATTTGAGATGGAATTATACACGCCCCAGTCGGCTCTGGCGTAGCTGCCTGTCAATCCGTTGTTCGACGAACCACCAGGATAGTAATCCGAATTAGTACAACTCGTCGACCAAGGCTGGTAGCAATTTGCGCCGCTATTCCAGCCACTGGTGCCCCACGCAAACTGGTCTATCCAGCCGCTGTAGGTGGACGAAATATTGGAGTTGGCATTGCCAATATAGTCGTACTGGTTGTTTGCAAAACGCCACGTTCGTGTAGATGCCTGATACTGCAGGTTGCCCTTCGAGAAATGAACTTTTTTACTGCTGGACACAGAAAACTCGCCAGGGAGAGCGCCCTCGGGAAGCTCCGTGTTTCCACCATTTCCACCATTATCACCGCCGCCATTATTACCGCCATTGCCGCTACTGCTTCCACCATTACTACTTGGATTTAGGAGTGTATGGACAAAGCTCTTGCCTGCATCTTGCATTTTGCTGAAATCATTTCCCAATGAGGTTGTACAGTCAAGCACAAGCACTATCAACGCACTGCTTTTGTCCTCGGTTATGCTACTCGAACTTGCCGGGTCAAACTCCGACTCCTTGTCCCAGTTGCCGTTGCTTGTCTTTTTCCACAACATTATCTTATTGATATCCGACTGCGACACAGGTGCGCCATTGGTGTATGTTAGATTCTCAAACGAGAAATGATAATAAGCACCCTGCGATGATGACGACTCTATCGTTGTGGGTCCTTGATTAAACCCTTTGTATGTCACGCTCTCAAGTTTCCTACTACTGCCGGAACGCCTATATGTTGCCTCAATATATTTTGATGAATTGGTTGCCGTACTTGCATTGTCGAACGTGAAACGCAAAAGTTGTCCATCGTCATAACCGCCAGGCACATTCACGCCCAAGTTCACTGCCGTCGAAACTGAATAGAGGCTTGCAGCAATGTCGGAGAAACGCTGCAAAGCTTCACTCATGCTTGACACCTGAAAGACATTGTTATCATTGCTGGCCAGTTTCTTCAGTGTCTCAACAAACTGGGCTTGGTCGGTAACATCGCTGCCCTTCAGTCCAATGGTATAGGCTGAGACATTCAGGTCGTGGATTTTTTCATTCACGATCTTGTTGTGCAAAGCCTCTCTATAGGCTGATGTACTGCCATAGTTCTCGGGGTCGTACTCGCTGCTGGATATAGAGACATTGTCAAGTCCGTCGGTGAATGTAACCAAAGCCACGTTTTTCAATTTGGGAGGCTTCTGATAGTCTTTCAGCTTCTTTAGCGCGGTGTAGTCGGCATAGTAAAGACCTGTACCATTGCCTTTTGTCAGCCCCGATATAAAATCGGTAAATTGCGATTCCGTTGAGTTGTTCAGCAAACTAATGTCTTTGACATATAGATTGCTGTTGAACCCGATAATTCCCAAATAAATGCCTTCCGTTTTAGGGGTATTGTCTGGTTCTTCCTCCTGTTCCTCTTTCTGGCAACCAGTGGCAAACATTAATGCCGAACCCATTAGCATGGTCCAAAAGATTCTTGCTATTTTACTCATAACATACCACCCTGTATACGTGTCGGGTACAACTTGTTATATGGCGCCGACTCCCGGAAGCGTCAATGATTTGCTTATACGGAAAGGCACATAAAAAAGCGCGGGAATCTGCTACTTTGCTTATCCCGCTGTTCTAGGCCTTCGCATTGCCACTACTTCAGAATAAGCAATGCCGAAGCCCACGCGTGAGGATATAGTACGATTACTATACTCCATACATGGACGTTGGACATTGCGCTATTGCGGAAGTAGGTTCGGAAGTTGCGAAGTTCAGAACAGCCGCAGATAAACGCCGTTACAACGTCTTTTTTTATATGTCCTGTCGCCCCTCCCGCCGCCTTGGCAGGACACTTTCCCCTGCTTCGGCTATGGTCAGAAACGACGCTGCAAAATTACAACATTTTTCTGACATAGCAAGAAAAAAGTTTCATTACAATGTTTTTTATGTCACGTACCTTTTGTGGCGCCGTAGGTGCCAGACAATGGTTGTCAGCATAGCTGACGGCACACCAGCCAGCCATTTCAATGGCTGGAACGACGACATGGTTGTATTATCAGCGTGCCTTTAGGTACGCGACAAGATACAGCCGACAGACATGAATATATGTCGCGTACCTAACGGCACGCATGTGTTTTGTTATCCATTTACCAGACAATGAATTGGCTGGCTATCTTTGTCATGCCCCGTCGGGGCATATTTTCACGCTATTGGTCGTGCGGAGCCAGCAGGCGTGCAGGATGCACGCGCTCTAAATAACCCCTGACAAGCGAAGCACAGTCTGGGGGTCGGCGACGTCTCCCTCTATCTGCGTGCCAGCGGCACGCGCCCTCGAAGAGTCATCCAAAAGTTCCAGGCAAAAAAACAGCCTTCCAAAAATTATTTGCAAGTATACTTTATAATATTTTCGATTTTTCGTAAAGTATACTTCATAATATTTCCGAGTTTTCACAATGTATACTTTATAATATTTCCGAGTTTTTGCAAAGTATACTTTATAATATTTCGACCACAGATTTATCAGACACTACGGATTTACTGACAATCAAACACATTCTCACTCCGCAATCACATCTTTGCGCCAGGCGGTTCTGAGGTCCACCCATTTGTACTCGGTTCCGTCCAGAGCCCTTCGGGTAAGGGTGGTGTCGTTTTTCCAGAGCTCGAACCATTCTTTGTAAAGTCCTTGTATCCTCGCCATGTCCGAAGCCTCGATAAAATGAAACACGGAGTCATTTCGTGATATCGTTGCACACCGGGAGAACGACGAGTCCACCTTCCTCTCGAACGACAACGCATATCCGATGCCAATGCGATGATTGGGCACATAGGAGCTATACCTGTCCATCGCAAGACACGCACACGCCTCAAAATTTGTATCGCCGATATGGCTTATCAACGAACGGTATTCCTTTTCATCGGTCGCACTCAACAACCGACTCTTTGATTCATTTACTTTGCACGGCACATTTGCACTGCATGCAACTAAAGCCAACATAACTATGGCACCGTAAATCTTCATAATCTGTTCAGTATTTGAATAATCCGTGTTTACCCGTGTAATCTGGAATATAATATTCCGCCTGCAAAGATACACATTCTTTTGCAAACCTCCAACACCCCGTCCCTCCCCCACCCAATTTCACCCCAAATTTCATCAAATCCCACCACAGGTTTCACCAAATCCCACCCCGAGCTTCATCAAATTTTACCACGAACTTCATCAAATTCCACCCCGAACCTCATCCAATTTCAGCCCAAATTTCATCAAATTCCGACCCGATTTCAAGCCTAACAAAGGGTACATATAAAGGTCATAAGGAGTACATAAGGAGTTGGTCCCACCAACTCCTTATCAACTATATACTTACGATTTACGTTATATATACCAAGATCGGGGTCTTTGCGAAATTTGAAAAGCATCGCAATAGGCATTGTTATCAATTGATATTATGCATGTTACACATAAACACTCCGCCGGAAGCCGTCAAAATGGGGTTTTGCTGTTTCCGGACTGTTTTAGGGGGGTGCTTTCTGCGTCATATGGTCGGGGTTCGTATCGGCGCAACGGCTGCAACAATATTTTTATAATACAACCGTTATTTCTTACAACTAAACTGCTACGACATCATGAGACTGAACAACACTGAACACCACATGGCGGCGAGGCGACGGGGCACCGTTGCCGCCGCTCTCCTGGCACTGACACTGACCTTTGGCGGATGCACCGTATATCACCCGCAAGCTGTCGACATACCGCTCATCAACCACAGCGGCGACGCCCGCATCGACGCGTCGGCGGGCCTATCGTTCTGGCTGCTGCCCGACGCCGTAACGCTCAACCTGACGGGCACGTACGGCTTCAACAACTGGCTGGCGGGACAGGCGCACGTGAACTACGGCGGCGACAACATGTACGCGCAGCTGGCGCCCGGCATCTACCTGAGGCTCGGCGAGCACTCGGTGCTGGAGGGCTACGCGGGCATGGGCTACGGCAGCACGTGGCGCGACAACATAACCGAGAGCAGCACCGCCGAGGAAGGCGAGAGCACCAGCGGCACCTACAGCCTGAAGGGGAGCTACATGCTGCCTTTCGTGCAGGCCAACCTGGGCTGGCACGACCTCACGGGGGCCAACTTCGACATAGGCTTCGGCCTGAAAGCCGGCGGCTACCTGCCCGACATCAACTACACGAGGCTCGACAAGGAGGGCAACGAGGTGGCCGACAGCCGCGAGCACTACGAGTCGCCCAACTTCCTGCTTGAGCCGCAGATGATGCTGCGCCTTGGCAGCCAGAAGGTGAAGTTCAACGTGAAGCTGGGCTTCACAGTGCTCAGCGATGTGAGCGGCGACCCAGGCCATTTCATGTACGACTGGTTCACCGCCTCCGCCGGCATAACGATAGCGCTATAAAGGCTACAGCACCAGCCTGCCATAGCCATTATACCCGAAAGGGTATATTCGCACATATATTTGCCAAAATTACACCCGAAAGGGTATAAAATAGGTTAATAATATACAAAATTATACCCGAAAGGGTACGATTTGAAAAATATTTTGTATCTTTGCAAAAAATTTACAAGATGGAAACTTGTGGCAAATACGTCAAAGAGATGCGTCGGCAATACGCTATAACTCAGGAACAACTGGCGGCAAAAGCAGGTGTTGGACTGCGGTTCCTGCGCGAGTTGGAGGCCGATAAACCCACACTGAGAATGGACAAAGTCAACATGGTTTTGGAGATGTTCGGCTCCAAATTGGGGGTAGTTGCAAAAGATAATACCGACGAACAATGAGGCGCGCAAAGATATACTACAAATCGGCCCTGGCCGGGATACTGAGCGAGGAGGAAAGCGGTTATCGCTTCGTTTACGACAACGAATACCTGCGCCAACCAGATGCACCCCCGATAAGTCTCACAATGCCAACCTCAAAGACGGTATACGAGTCGAACATTCTATTCCCGTTCTTCGACGGCCTCATACCAGAAGGGTGGCTGTTGGACATCTCAGTAAAGAACTGGAAACTCGATCCAAGAGACCGCATGGGACTGCTACTGACCTGCTGCCGCGATTGCATCGGAGGCGTCAGCGTGGAAGACATCACCAACGAGGAGGAGAGCCTATGAACCGCTGTCTTTATTGCTACAAGGAACTGGCTCAGGGGGAGCAGGACTATCACCCTGGATGCATAAAAAAAGCCTTCGGCACGAAGGGAGTGCCTGAAATTCCTTACACGCGGGAGAGCATCAACGATTTGGCACGCGACCTTGTTATGCGGCAGACCACAGTGCCCGGGGTGCAGCCAAAGCTGTCGATGCATCTTGCCCGTGGAGAGAAGGGCGAGCCCGACAGGCTGACACTCGTTGAAATGGCCGGTGACTATATCTTAAAGCCACAGGCCAAGGCCTATCCGAATCTGCCTGAGAATGAAGACCTGACCATGCATCTCGCTGAACTGTCGAGCATAAACGTGGTGCCTCACACGCTGGCCCGTATGGCCGACGGGGAACTATGCTATCTGACTCGACGCATCGACCGTGACGCATCAGGGCAGAAGGTGGCCATGGAAGATACCTGCCAGCTGTCGGAACGCCTGACGGAGGACAAATACCACTCCTCCTATGAACAGGTTGCAAAGACCATCAACCGATACTCGAATGTGGGCAAACTCGACTTGGTGAACTACTGGGAATTGGTGATGTTCTGCTGGCTGACAGGCAATTCCGACATGCACCTGAAGAACTTTTCTTTGTATATGCCACAGGACGGACTATGGCGTATGGCTCCTGCCTACGACCTGCTGGCTGTCAGGATAGCCATGCCGTCGGACAAAGAAGAGCTGGCGCTGACCCTCAACGGCAAGAAAAACAACATAAAACGAGCCGACTTCCTTTCAGCCATGGAGAAATCGGATATTAATGCTGTGGTCGCCGACCGCATGATTGGCAAGTTCGCAAAACTGCGCCCAAAGTGGGAAGAGCTCATCAGGCACTCGTTTCTCCCCGTCGAGCAGCAACTGGCATATATCGATTATATAACAAAAATGCTCACAAGGATTGCCGAGTAACCGTCAGACTATAAAGCAAAACTCTGCCAAACTGTAAAATTTTAGTATCTTTGCAGTTGAAAAGAATGAATATTTATCTGTATAACTCACTATAACACAGCCGTCAATACCGATACGTCACGAGAAGGGCGGCAGGAATATGTGCGGCTGCACAAAAGCTTTGATTTATATAGCAGAACCAACTCTTAACAACGACAACACAACAGCACAATGATAACCATAGGAATCACCGGCACGCTGGGGGCCGGAAAAGGCACGATAGTCGACTACCTGGTGAAGAGCCGCGGCTTTGAGCACTACTCAGTGCGCGCGTTCATCACCGAAGAGATAAAGCGTCGCGGGCTGCCCGTGAACCGCGACAGCATGACGCAGGTGGGCAACGACCTGCGGGCGAGCCACACGCCGTCGTGGATAGTGGAGCAGCTGTACGAGCAGGCGCAGGCCTCGGGGCGCAACTGCGTGATAGAGAGCGTGCGCACCCCCGGCGAGGTGACGGCGCTGCGCGGCAAGCCCAGCTTCTACCTCTTTGCCGTCGACGCGCCCAGTGCGACACGCTACGAGCGCGCGGTGCTGCGCGGCAGCGAGACCGACCATATAGACTACGACACCTTCATCGCCAACGAGCGGCGCGAGATGGAGAGCGACGACCCCAACAAGCAGAACCTCAAGGTGTGCATAGAGCAGGCCGACTTCCGCTTCGACAACGGCGGCTCAATCGAGGAGCTTAACCGCCAGGTGGAGGAGGTGCTGAAGAAGATAATGTACCACCGTCCGTCGTGGGACGAATATTTCATGGAGCTTGCCGACACGGCGGCGAAACGCGCCACGTGCGACCGCGGCCGGTCGGGCTGCGTGATAGTTAAAGACCGCCAGCTGCTGGTGACGGGCTATGTGGGGTCGCCCTCGGGACTGCCGCACTGCGACGAGGTGGGGCACCTGTTTCACAAGACCATCAACCCCGACGGAACCATAAGCAACCACTGCGTGAGGACGGTGCACGCCGAACAGAACGCCATCTGCCAAGCGGCGCGGCGCGGCATATCGCTCGACGGAGCCACGCTATACTGCCGCATGACACCATGCCGCACCTGTGCCATGCTAATAATCAACTGCGGCATAAAGCGCGTTGTGTGCGAGCGCAAGTACCACGCCGGAGCCGAAAGCGAGGAGCTGTTCCGCCAAGCTGGTATCCCCATCGAGTTCTTCCACGACGAGGTGCAGCAATACGACAACCAATAAGCCTCGGTTGAGGGGCTTTCACTCATCATGTTAGCGAAGCCCGACCACGCTGTGGTCGGGCTTATAGTATCGTGTATTAGCTGACGGGGACGCGGCGGTCGAGGCCGAAGCTCATGGGCGATATTTTTAGCAGCGGTGGGAACTGGAGACGTTTCCACTCGTTGGCCTTGACCTTGCGCACCACGGTGCCGACGAGGTCGGGGTCGTAGCCTTTCTCGACGATTTCGTCGACACTGAGGGCCTGCTCGAGATGCAGCTCGAGGATGGCGTCGAGGGTGTTGTAGTCGGGCAGCGAGTCGCTGTCTTTCTGGCCCGGCCGCAGCTCGGCCGACGGAGCCTTGGTGATGCTGTGCTGCGGGATGAGCTCGCGGTCGCGGTTGATGTACTCGGAGAGCTCGTAGACCTCAGTCTTGTAGAGGTCGGCAATGACGGCGAGTGAGCCGCAGCTGTCGCCGTAGAGGGTACCGTAGCCCATGGCCGCCTCGCTCTTGTTGGTAGTGTTGAGTGCGAGGGCTCCGAACTTGTTGGCGTAGCTCATCACCAGAGTGCCGCGGATGCGTGCCTGCATGTTCTCCTCGGTGACGTCCTCGGCGCGCTCGCCGAAGACGGGCTTCAGGGCCGTGCGCATGGCGTCGAAGAGGGGCTTGATGGGCACTATGTCGTAGGATATGCCGAGGTTGGCGGCCAGCTGCTCGGCGTCGGCCACGGAGTGGTCGGTGGAATACTGCGAAGGCATGAGGAGGCCGTGGACGTTCTCGGCGCCGAGGGCGTCGACAGCCAGGGCACAGACCAGAGCCGAGTCGATGCCACCGCTGAGACCCAGGACGGCACGGCGCATGCCATTCTTGCTGAAATAGTCGCGCAGACCCATAACCAAAGCCTTGTGTACCAATGCCACAGCCTCGGGCTTGGTGTCCTCGCAAGGCTCGAGCAGCTGCAGGTCGACCTCCTGGCCGTGCTCCTCGAAATAGGGGAACTGGCACAGCACGTCGCCCGCGGCGTTGAGCGCCATGGAGCCGCCGGCATAGAGGAAGCTGCCCTCGCCGCCTATGCGGTTGACGAAGACGAGCGAAGCACTGAAGTTCTCGACAATCTTGCGCATCCTGTAGCGGATGCTGTAGGGCTTGTTGTAGTCGAAGACGTTGCAGCCACAGCATATCACAATATCAGGCTGCTCTATATGGTTCTTGCCCAACTCCTTGAGGTCTTCATAGAAGCCTATTGCGATACGCTGTTCCTGATACTGGAGCACCTGCACGCCCTCGCCGCGCACGAAGCATTTCTGCTCGTCGGGGGCGAGATATTTCTTGGTGATGATGGCGCGGATGGCGTTGTTCTGCACGAAGACGATGGCGTTGCAGAGCCCTTTGTCCTGAATCTGCAACGGGAGGCCTATCAGGAAGGCGCGGTGCTCCGACCGCTGCACGAGTTCCTGCAGCACCAGCTGGGCACGTTTCTGGATATCGGTGTAGACAATGCTGCCGAACAGAGGATATCCGCACAGTGTACAGGCAGGGAATACGGTGAGGAGGGCGTCGTTGCTTTCTGAACTCTCGATGGTTTCCAGAATCCAGCGCATGTTCTCCTCGGGGTTGTTGGTGATGATGTTGTGCTGAGCAATAAATATTTTCATGATATATGAAATAATGATAACAAAGAAGTTAGAGAGGCAGACCTGCCCATGCAGCCCCAGCCGTTACAAATGCAAAATTACATATTTTTTTTAATTCCGTCACGGTTAAAAAAAAATGAACGAATATTTACCAGAACACAACAAAAAAATGAACGAAACATCGGCCGTTCGTTCCATATTATATGAACATACGATGAATCTTGCAAAAGACAATTTTTCTTAAACAAAGTCAGTTTGCGCAATAATACGTGATGGTTTTCGTTATCAAAACATGATTGTCTACCACGGAAGCGACCGAGAGATCGAGACTCCACAGATATTGGAGCCAAGTCATGCTTTGGATTTCGGCAAAGGCTTCTATACCACTTTGAACGAGATACAAGCAAACGGCTTCGCCCGTAAGGTGATGGACCGCCTGCATTCGACCAACGCCATTGTCAACGTGTACGAAGTGGATATTGAAAAGATGAAGGCCGAATTGAATGGCCTGTGGTACAAAGAAGTATGCAACGAGTGGCTGGATTATGTAAGCGACAACCGCAACGGCATTCGCACCGCTGAATGTGATTTTGCCTATGGCCCAGTAGCCAACGACGATGTATTCCGTACATTCGCCGCATATCAAGCCAGAGTGCTGACAAAAACGGAAGCCATGACGAGACTGAAGGTGAAGAATCTATACAACCAGCTAACCTTTAAAAGCGAGCGGTCGCTAAATTTCATCAACTTTGTAACAGCCTATTCAGTATGACACAACAAGAGCAGCTTCAGTTCACAGCCACCATGCAGATGATTGTACCACAAGTGGTGGACCGTATGGTCAAGGAATACGGCATGGACGCCACCGACGCCATGAAGCAGCTGTACGAGTCAAAGCTATACACAGACCTTGAGCGTGAGAGCAGCAAGTTATGGCATCTCAGCCCGTTGATGCTGGCCGAGCTGTGGCACAATGAGAAGACAACGGGACAAATCACCTATCCAGAAGAAGCATGAATGCGGAACTTGAATTTCTGATTTACTGTATCGAGGAATACAAACGCCTACACGGCACCACGGGCCGTGAGACCTTTCGACTCTTTGAGCGTTCGGGAGCCAGCCGTTATATCATCGACCATTACGACGCCCTGCATACCGCCGGAGTGGAATACACCCTGTCCGACATAGCCGGAATGGTTTAATTGCCATTAGTTACATTTTAACGCTTCGGGCTGAAGCCATAGATTTTTTGCCGCCTCATTTGAATGTAGCCTATCACATATTATCGGGCTGTGGATATGTTTTTACCGACATGTCATTTTTTATTATTATATTTGCAATCTATTTAAAAAGAGACACGACATATCAAAAACGCTATATATCAAATGGATTGGTTTGAGATAAGACACGTGGAGCAGGTGCTATTCGGGGGCGCGAGTCTGGAACTGGACCCTGAAAGGCTGGCTAAAGTGGAAGCCTGCCACCGTTTTTTGAAAGAGTTTTCGGCCGACAAGATAATCTATGGCATAAACACGGGATTCGGTCCCATGGCGCAGTGGCGCGTTGACGACGCACGCCTCACCGAGCTGCAGTACAACATAATACGCAGCCATGCCACGGGAGCCGGCGAGCCGCTGGACGACATATACGTGAAGGCCGCCATGATAGCGCGGCTGGGCTCGGTGATGCAAGGCCGTTCGGGCGTGCATCCCGACGTAGCTTTGATGCTCCAGGAGTTCATCAACCGAGGCATTTACCCATACATTCCCGAACACGGCAGCGTAGGTGCCAGCGGCGACCTGGTGCAGCTGGCGCATATAGCCCTGACGCTTATTGGCGAGGGCAAGGTGCACTACGGCGGCGAATGGCGTCCCACGGGCGAGGTGATGGCCGAATGCGGACTGAAGCCGCTGAAGATATACATACGCGAAGGACTCTCGATAACCAACGGCACGTCGGTGATGACCGGCATAGCCATAGTGAACCAGCACTACGCCGAACGGCTGCTGGAATGGGCCACGACGGCGGCGGTGTGGATGAACGAGATTGCCGCATCGTATGACGACTTCATGTCGGAACCACTGAACGAGTGCCGCCGCCACGAGGGCCAGTCGGTCATAGCGCGACAGATGCGCAACATAGCCGCAGGCAGCCAATGCCTGAAGAAACGCGAGCACGAGCTGTACGACAGCGGTCACACTAACGACACGTACTTCGAGCACAAGGTGCAGGCGTACTACTCGCTGCGCTGCGCTCCGCAGATACTGGGACCGATATACGACACGCTGAAGATTGCGCGCCAGACGCTCGACGAAGAGCTGCACTCGGCAAGCGACAACCCCATAGTAGACCCCGAGACGAGGAACGTGTACCACGGGGGCAACTTCCACGGCGACTACATATCGCTGGAGGAGGACAAGGTGAAGATAGCCATGGTGCGCCTCGCCATGACGGCAGAGCGCCAGCTAAATTACCTGATGCACGACCGCATCAACGGCATACTGCCGCCGTTTCTGAACCTCGGAGTGCTGGGGCTGAACTACGGCATGCAGGCGTGCCAGTTCACCGCCACGTCGACGACGGCCGAATGCCAGACGCTGGCCATGCCCAACTACGTGCACAGCATACCCAACAACAACGACAACCAGGACATAGTGAGCATGGGCACCAACACCGCCCTGCTTTGCAAGAGGGTGATAGAGAACTGCTACCAAGTGATGGCAATACAATACATAGCCCTAGCTCAGGCCACCGACTGCCTGAAGATTGCCGACAAGCTGGCCCCAGCCACACGGCGCATATACGACGAGGTGCGCAGCATGGTGCCGCTGTTTGTGGAGGACACGCCGTTCTACGACGACATAGCGGCGGTGGAGAAATATTTGAAAAATTAAAAATTAACAATTAAAAATTAAAAGGCAAACCTTATTGGGGTCAGTGGGGCCTGAACAGTAAACCGACAGAGAGAGATGAAACATGCGCTTGTAACAGGAGGGTCGCGCGGAATAGGACGCGCCGTGGCCGAGCGGCTGGCAGCTGACGGCTACAACGTGGTGATAAACTACCGTGCCAACCAGCAGGCCGCCGAGGAAACGCTGGCCGCCATACAACAGAACGGAGGCTGCGGCGAGCTGCTGCCGTTCGACGTGAGCGACGGGGCCGCCATAGAGGCCGCACTGGAGCAGTGGAGCGCAGCGCATCCCGACGAATACATATCGGTGCTGGTGAACAATGCCGGCATAAGGATGGACAGCCTTATGATATTCATGCAGGAGGAGTCGTGGCACAAGGTGCTCGACACCACCCTCAACGGTTTCTTCCACATCACCCGTCGTCTGCTCAAGGATATGTTGACCCACCGCTACGGCCGCATAGTCAACGTGGCGTCACTGTCGGGCCTGAAAGGGATGCCGGGGCAAGCCAACTACTCGGCCGCCAAGGCCGCGCTCATTGGCGCCACCAAGGCGCTGGCACAGGAGGTTGCGGCACGTAAGGTGACGGTGAACGCCGTGGCTCCGGGCTTCATAGCCACCGACATGACCAAAGAGCTCGACGAGGGTGAGCTGAAGAAGATGATACCCGCAGGCCGCTTCGGCAAGCCCGAAGAGGTGGCCGCCGCTGTGGCTTTCCTTGCCTCGGAAGGAGCTTCATACATCACCGGCGAGACCATATCGGTAAACGGAGGACTTTATACGTGAGAGAGTTTTTAGTTCTAAGTTTTAAGTGAGGCGACAGCCACTTATAACACCACAAGTTTCTAACACAGCAAATTAACAAAACAACAAATACCAAACGAAAATGAAGAAAGCATTTCTTAGCACAGTTACAGTGCTGATTATGGGCATGGCATTCGCCCAGGAAGAACAAGGCGTACGCATTCCCTCGGGCTATCAAGGATTTCTGGACCAGGCATCGCTTTACCGTGCATGGGACAACGGCAACACAACGGTAAGCGTGTCGACGACACACGGCTTCTACTTCAGCGGCAACACCTTTGTCGGTATCGGCTTCGGCTTTGACGGCGGCAACGACTTCTTTGCCATGCCGCTGTACACCGCAGTGAAATACAACTTCAGCTACACCAGCAACGTCACCCCCACCATGCAGGTGCGCGTTGGCTCGTACATATCGGAGCACTCAGGCGCCTATGCCGACCTGGGTCTGGGCATACGCTTCGGGTCGAAGCGCGACTTTGCCGTCAACATGATGCTGACTGGCAGCTTCTACCAGCCGCAGCCGATAACCGAAATCGAGGTGGCAGCCGACGGCACACGCACCGGCAACACCGGCAAGTTCAACCCGTCGGGCATAGGTCTGCGAGTGGGAATAGAATGGTAACACCCCATAAAAGGCGAGAATGAGACGAAGGGTAGTAATAACAGGGGCAGGAATCTGGTCGTGCTTAGGCACCTCGCTGGAAGCCGTGAAAGAATCGCTCCACGAGGGACGCTCAGGCATCGGTGAGGACAAAGAGCGCAAAGAGTACGGATACCAGTCGACGCTGACAGGCATCGTGGAACATCCTGTGCTCAAAGGCCTACTGGACCGACGCTTGCGCGTAGGACTTTCGGAGGAGGCCGAGTATGCCTATATGGCGAGCCGCGAAGCCTTTGCCACTGCAGGCATCGACGACGAATACCTCTTGAACAACGAGGTGGGCGTGCTGTTCGGCAACGACTCGTCGGCCAAGGCAACGGTGGAGAGTCACACGCTGATGCTGGAGAAGCGCGACTCGGCGCTGCTGGGCAGCGGATGGATATTCCAAAGCATGAACTCGACGGTTAACATGAACCTCAGCGCCATATTCCACCTACGGGGTATCAACTTCAGCGTGAGCGCAGCCTGTGCCAGCGGCAGCCATGCCATAGGACTCGGTGCGATGTTCATCCGCCAAGGCCTGCAGGACATGGTGCTGTGCGGCGGCGCACAGGAGACAAACCTGTACAGCATGGCGTCGTTCGACGCACTGGGAGCCTTCAGCAAACGTATGGACGAACCCACGAAAGCGTCGCGTCCCTTCGACCGCGACCGCGACGGCTTGATACCCAGCGGCGGCGCTGCGGCACTGGTGCTTGAGGAATATGAGCACGCCGTAAAACGCGGCGCGCGGATACTGGGCGAGGTATGCGGCTACGGCTTCTCGAGCAACGGCGGCGGCATATCGCAAGCCAGCGACGACGGCAGCGCCTTGGCCATGCAACGCGCACTACAGGATGCCGGCATGACGGTGGACGACATAGACTACGTAAACGCACATGCTACATCGACCCCCCAGGGAGACCTATACGAGGCGAAAGCCCTGCGAAGACTGTTCGAAGGACACCGTGCATGGATAAGCTCAACCAAGAGCATGACGGGACACGAATGCTGGATGGCTGGTGCAAGCGAGGCCGTGTACAGCCTGCTGATGATGCACGGTGGCTTCGTAGCTCCGAACATCAACTTCGAAAACCCCGACGAAGTCAGCGCCCACCTGAATATCGCCGCCAAGACCATAGAGACAAAAGTCGACACCGTGCTGAGCAACAGCTTCGGCTTCGGTGGAACAAATAGTGCTTTGGTTATAAAAAGGGTATAGCCAACATCAGACCATAAAATCAACATCAATCATGAAACGTATAATATTAACGGCAGTACTGGTTTTCTCAGCCATGATGTCGTTTGCAGGAAATCCACTGAAAATAATCAGCGGGAAAGACCAAGTCAAGACCATAATGAAGGAAAGCGCAACAGTGGTTGTGGTCTATGACTGGTCGCAAGCACAATACGACAACAAGAAAGCGCTCAAAAAAGAGTGGGGGGACAATTATGACTTAATTGTCGAAGACTGTGAGAAAAGCTTCATAGAAGGGTTCAACGACAATGCGAAGAAACTGAGAATAGACCAAACGTCAGAGAATGCAAGATACAGATTCGTTCTGACGATAAAGAATGTAGACCGATTCTTTGCTGCCATGGCTTTCATTCCCGCACACGAAGCCAAGATGTGGGGGACCCTGACAATTTTGGATAACATGACCAATCAGACGCTCGCCGAAATAGACATTGACGAGGCAGAAGACGGCCAACACGTCGACATCAGGTATTGCTATGGAGAGACGTTTGAAGAACTCGGCGAGAAAGTGGCCAAACTAAAATAACCCAACAACATGCATCTAACACCCACATTAAAAGAAGCCTACAGCAAGGAGCACCTCTCGGCACGCGAGGCGCAGGCCAAAGCCGAATGGATAGCCTGGGGACCCATAGTCTTCCAAGTGAGCCGCCTGATGAAAAAGTTCGGCATACTGGAGATGCTGAGAGACAGCGACAACGGCATGACCGAAGCCGAAGTGGCCGACAAGGCCGGCATCAGCGGCTATGCCGCCAAGGTGATGCTGGAGGCGAGCCTCTGTATAGGCACCGTGCTGATAGACCCCGACACCGACCGCTACACTCTGAGCAAGACCGGCTGGTTCTTCATCAACGACCCTGCCACCAACGTGAACACCGAATTCAACCACGATGTGAACTACGAGGGATGGTTCCGCTTAGAGGAAAGCCTCAAGGAGAGCCGCCCTGCAGGATTGGAGCACTTCGGACCATGGCCTACAGTGTACGAAGGCTTGTCGCAACTGCCGCCGCAGGTGCAGAAGAGCTGGTTCGGCTTCGACCACTTCTACAGCGACAGCTCGTTCCAACAGGCTTTGGAGATAGTGTTCGCCGCAAAGCCGCGGACACTGCTCGACGTGGGCGGTAACACCGGACGCTGGGCACTGCAGTGCGTCGGATACGACAAAGAGGTGAAGGTAACCATTGTCGACCTACCACAGCAGCTGGAGATGATGCGCCGCGACACCAAGGGCGAACCTGGAGCTGACCGCATCGACGGCTACGAGATGAACCTCTTGGACGCCAGTCAGGCATTTCCCACCGACAAGCACTACGACGCCATCTGGATGAGCCAGTTTCTTGACTGCTTCGGTGAGGAAGAGATTGTCAGCATACTGAGCCGCGCCGCGAAGATTATGGATGGCGACAGTCGCCTCTACATAATGGAGACCCTCTGGGACCGCCAGCGCTTCGAGCCGGCAGCCTTCTGCCTGACAATGACTAGCCTCTACTTCACCGCCATTGCCAACGGCAACAGCAAGATGTACCATTCCGACGATATGACACGCCTGGTGGAGCAGTCAGGCCTAAAAGTGGAGACCATACACGACAACCTGGGGCAAGGACACAGCATCATGGTTTGCAAAACCGCAATTTAAGTTATTAGTTTTAAGCTCTAAGCGGCTGATGCATTTAACACATCAACAGATAAACGTATCAACATATCAACATATCAACACAACAACAATCAACATGACAAGAAAGGAAATTGAAGACAAAGTAACGAATTTCCTTGTGGAAGAGCTCGAATTCAACAAGGAAAACATAAAACCCGAGGCACGACTGAAAGAAGACATAGGAGTAGACAGCCTCGACTTTGTCGACATTGTGGTCATTGTAGAGAAGACTTTCGGTTTCAAAATCAAGACCGAGGAGATGACAAACATAAAGACCTTCGGCCAGTTCTGCGATTACATCGAGAGAAAAACGAAATAGTTGGTGACGGAACTGGCACATAGATAGTGGAGCGGACGCACTGACGGTACGCCTTTCATGCAGAAAGCGCTTATAGCCTTGTTCAAGGTGGTACCGCTGGAGCTGATATATTGTGTGATGGCCTTGGTTGTACCATTCTACATGCTCTTCAACCACAAGGGGTACACCGCCATGTACCACTTCTTCCGCCAACGCATGGGCAAAGGCGTACTGAGTGCCGTGTTGCATGTATACCTCAACCACTTCGCCTTCGGTCAGGTAGTGCTCGACCGCTTCGCCACCTACGCCGGCGTACGCTTCAAGCTCACCGTCGACGGCAACGAGAACTACCTGCACCTTAACGAAGGCGAGAAAGGATTCCTGATGCTATCGTCGCACGTGGGCAACTACGAGCAAGCTGGATATGTGCTCAAGTCAGACCATAAAACCTTCAACGCGTTGGTATATAACGGAGAATCACCAATAGTGATGAACGGCCGCAACCGTCAGTTTGCCGACAGCAACATACACATGATTCCCGTGCAGTCCGACATGTCGCACCTGTTCCTCATCAACAAAGCCCTCGACGACGGCAACATCGTCAGTATGCCGGCCGACCGCTGCCTGGGCTCAGCTAAGAGTGCAACATGCCAGTTCTTCGGTGCCGAGGCCAAGTTCCCCTTGGGTCCGTTCGCCACTGCGGTACAGAAAGAGGTGCCGGCCCTGGCCGTGATGGTGATGAAAGAAGGCTCGCGCAGCTACCGCGCCTATGTGCGGCCGTTGGTATGCGATGCCTCTCTGCAGCCGCGGCAGCAGATGGCAGCACTGGCACAGAGCTTTGCCTCGACACTGGAAGAGACAGTCCGGCACTACCCGCACCAATGGTACAACTATTATGAATTTTGGGATGGTACAGGAGTATGACATATTGACATTGCTGCCGCAACGCCCGCCGATGGTGATGGTAGACCGCCTGTTGCACTGCGACCCCGTGGTGACACAGACGGAGTTCACCGTGCGCAACGACAACATTATGGTCGAAGACGGGAAGCTGTCGGCCTGCGGCTTGATTGAGAACATCGCACAGACCTGTGCAGCACGCATGGGCTACATCAACCTAAGCAGCGGCAAGGATGTACGAGTAGGCGTGGTTGGCGCTTTGCGCGACATCGAGATACACGCCCTGCCCCCCGTAGGTTCCACCATAGTGACCAGCATAGAGGTAAGCGAAGAGGTCTTCGGCATGACGCTGGCAAAAGCCTCGTCGCACTGTGGCGACACACTGCTATGCGACGGAACAATAAAAATTGCACTGCTATGACGACTCTAAGCGCAAAGAAACAGCTTGATATTCGCTTCAGCGAGGTGGACTCGATGGGCGTTGTATGGCACGGCAGCTACATGCTCTACCTCGAGGATGCCCGCGAAGCATTCGGAGCCAAGTACGACCTCGGCTATCTGCGCTTCTTCGGTGAAGGCTATTATGCGCCACTTGTCGACGTGCAGCTGAAATACAAGCAGCCTATCATCTACGGCATGCATCCCGAGATAGAGATAATATACACACCCACCGAGGCCGCCAAGATAGTGTTCGACTACCGTATCACCGACGGCGATACCGTGATGGCCACGGCGCACACGGTGCAGGTATTCATGGACAAACAATACAAACTGGTGTTGGGTAACCCGCCGTTTTTCGAGGAGTGGAAGAAGAAATGGTTATAAAGCTTGCCGATAATATATACTCGCCGCTCGGCGTCACCACGCACCAAAACTACCAGGCCGTGATTGAGGGTCGTTGCGCCCTTAGGCAGTACTCGCTGCCCGACGGCTCGCCCTACACCGCCTCGTTGTTCCCCGAAGAGCAGCGTGGCGACGGCAAGTACACCTTCTTCGAGCAACTGTGCATAACCTCGGCAAGCGATGCCATAGCCCGTGCCGGCATAGATCCCGCATCGCCCCGCGTGCGTTTCTTCCTCTCCACAACCAAGGGCAATGTGCATTTATTAGCCAAATGTGAAGAAACATCCAGTGGATGTTTCGATAGCGCAGCGGAGAACGCCGAGCGCGCCATGCTCGGCACCTCGGCAAGCATCATCAGCAAATACTTCGGCAACCCCAACACGCCGGTGGTGGTGAGCAACGCCTGCATCAGTGGCCTAAGCGCACAGATAGCTGCCGTGCGCAGCATCGAAGCAGGACTCTGCGACACCGCCGTGGTAATAGGATGCGACACCCTGTCCGAGTTTATCATAAGCGGATTCCACTGCCTCCATGCTCTCTCGCCAACCCAATGCCGTCCTTTCGACCGCGACCGTTGCGGTCTAAACCTCGGCGAAGCCGCCGCCACCATCGTCTATGGCAATTCAGCGGCGATGAAACCGAATTCCGAAACATGGACAGTACAAGGCTGTGCCATGTGCAACGACGCCAACCACATCTCAGGTCCCTCCCGCACAGGCGAGGGCTCATACCGCTGCCTGCAAACCCTCGACATAGACCCATCGGACCTTGCCTTTATCAGCGTCCACGGCACCTCGACGCTCTACAACGACGAGATGGAGAGCATAGCCATCGACCGCGCAGGTCTCGCCGATGTACCTCTTTTCAGCCTTAAAGGCATCTACGGCCACACTCTGGGTGCCGCCGGCGTGCTCGAAACCGTGCTCGCCATGCAGGCCGTCGAGCACGGCGTGGTCTTCGGCACACGAGGCTTCGAAAACATAGGCGTAAGCCGCCAAGTCAACGTCAGCGCCGAACTTCGAGCCACCGACAAACGAAGTTTCGTAAAATTACTCTCCGGCTTCGGTGGCTGCAATGCAGCAATGAAGTTCTGTTACTCCGACAACCTCAACATATCTGATGAGCCCTGCGAGCTTGAAGAGCAAACATATCAACATACCATCCCCTCTATCCGCATCACTCCTACCGCCGACGAGCTGGTCGAGCTATACCGCAAAGAGGTTGGCGACTACCCCAAGTTCTTCAAGATGGACCCCCTCTCTCGTCTCGGCTTCATAGCCTCTGAGCTGCTTCTCAAGAAAGCACCCAAGGCCGACTACGGCGTACTGCTCTTCAACCGCAGCTCCTCGATGGTCGACGATATCGCCTTCCAGCAGACCATACACGACCGCGCCAACTGGTTCCCCTCACCCGCCCTCTTCGTCTACACTCTGCCAAATATCGTCACCGGCGAGATAGCCATCCGCAACCACTTCCTGACCGAGACCAACTTCATGGTGCTAGACGCTCCTCGCGCCGACATCATGGCCGAGCAGATAGCCATTGCAGCCCAATACGGCCCGCAGCTGTCGGGCTGGTGCGAGACCGCAGCCGACGGCACCAACACCGCAGCACTCATCGCCGTGCCGCAACACAGCGACAAAGCAACCGTCAAACAAACATTATCCGATATACTATTTTAGTTCTAAGTTCTTAGTTTTAAACAAGCTGACGCATTCAACATATCAACATATCAACATTCAACATCTCATGGAACAACTCATTCAGAAACTGAAACAAGAAATCATCGAAGTGCTTAACCTCGAAGACATCAAGCCCGACGACATCGACGCCAACGCCCCTCTCTTCGGCACCGAAGGTCTTGGACTCGACAGCATCGACGCCCTCGAGCTCATCGTTCTCATGGAGAAGAACTACGGCATCCGCCTTCAGGATCCCAACCAAGGCAAAGAGATATTCAAGTCCATCAGCGTGATGGCCGACTATATCAGCAAGAACCGTACAAAATAGGTGAAGAAAGCTCCAAATGGAGCTTTCTATAGCGAAGATGACAGACATCCTCATCACCGGTGCCGGTATCGTTTCGGCAATAGGCGTAGGCAAAGACGAGACCTTGCGCTCGCTGCTCGAAGAGCGCAGCGGGATAAGGCCGTTGAAATATCTCAACACCACCCGCCGCGAGTTCCCAGTGGGCGAAGTACAGCTCTCCAACGACGAGATGTGCACCTTGCTCGGCATTGACTCCAACAGTCAGCCAACAACACGCACAGCCCTCATGGGCATGCTCGCCCTTAAGGAGGCCCTTGAGCAGGCTCGCCTCAGCCCCGACCTCTACCAGCACATACCGCTCATATCCGGCACTACCGTCGGCGGTATGGACAAAAGCGAGCAGTATTACCTCGACTTCCTCGAAGGCGACAGCCGCAACGAGTACATACGCACCCACGACTGCGGCGCATGCACCGAGATGATAGCCGACCATTTTGGCCGCTTCCAACTACTCACAACCCTCTCAACAGCCTGTTCTTCGGCGGCCAACGCCGTCATCACCGGCGCAGAGCTCATCCGTGCCGGCCGTGCCGATTGTGTAGTGGTAGGTGGCAGCGAATGCATCACCAAGTTCCACCTCAACGGCTTCGCCTCACTTATGATTCTCGACCGCGAGTCTTGCCGTCCCTTTGACGCCTCGCGCGCCGGACTCAACCTCGGTGAAGGTGCAGCCTGGTTGGTGCTGGAAAGCAGCGACCACGCCCAAAAACGCGGTGCCGAGCCGCTGGCACATCTGGCTGGCTACGGCAACGCCTGCGACGCCTTCCATCAAACGGCCACCTCGGCCGACGGTGAAGGTCCCTACCGCGCCATGAAGCTGGCCCTTGAAAGTGTCGGCATCACTCCTAACCAGGTCGACTACATCAACACCCACGGCACCGGCACCGTCAACAACGACCTCACCGAATGCGCCGCCCTCAGCCGACTCTTCGGCGAGCAAGTGCCGCCTTTCTCTTCAACCAAAGCCTTCACCGGCCACACCACTTCCGCCTCTGGCACCATCGAGGCCGTCATCTGCCTCCTCGCCATGCAGCACAGCTTCCTGCCTGTCAACCTGCGCTTCACCAATGCCGACAGCTGTCAGAAGCCCGTCAGCACGGCCACAGCCAAGCCCCTGCGCTACGTGCTCAGCAACGCCTTCGGCTTCGGCGGCAACGACAGCGCCCTGCTCTTCGCGCAAAGTTCCGCTGAGCCGGTCCCTGCGCCAAAGCTCATCACCGCTGAGCCGATCTCGGCTCAACGACCAAAAGTCTACCTGCTCTCCGCCGCGCAGATATCGGCACAACAGCCCCTGTGCGACGACTGGATAGAGCACCCCGAGCCCCTCACCGAGCCCCTCACTCGCAGCCGTGAAGCCGACTACAAGCAGTTCATACCGCCACTCGAGGCACGCCGCATGGGCCGCATCATCAAGCGTGCCATAGCCACCGCCAAGACCGCCATAGACACAGCCGGCATCGGTATTCCCGAAGCCATAATCACAGGTACCGGCCTCGGATGCATAGAGAACACCGAGATATTCCTCGACGCCCTCTGCCGCGAAGGCGAAGACCAGATGATGCCAACACGCTTCATGTCGTCCACCCACAACACCATGTCGTCCCTTGTGGCCATCAACCTTCAAGACCACGGCTACAACGTCACCTACGCCCACAACACCGTATCATTCCAGAGTGCACTGATGGACGCCCTGTTGCAGCTACGCCGCGGTGCCATCGGCAACGCCATGGTCTGCGCCCACGACGAGATGACGCCCTCCTACCACGCCCTGCTCTGCAAGGGAGGATTCCTGGCGGGCAAGAAAGCCACCGAGTGCTCCGTAAGTATGGTGCTGGCTAGCGACAATCCCGGCAATGCTCTCTGCGAGGTGGCAGGCATGCGTATGCTCTACCGTCCCACCGAAGACGAGAGACAACAAGCCCTCGACGGGCTACTCAAAGAGGCAGACGTTACCGACTACCACCTCACCGACGGCTACCCCGACCTCTTCGGAACCTGCTACACCTCCCCCGCCCTCGATCTCTACGCTGCCGCACACCTGATTAAAGACAAGCCTCTTGTGGTGCGCTACAGCGATGAAAAACACTACTCACTAATACTACTCCGCCCATGTTCCGCCTGCTGACACTCGTAGCCATACAAACCATCTTCCTCTCAGGCGGCCAGGTACTGCTCAAGCTGGCCATGGCACGGCTGCCCAAGTTCAGCTGGACATGGAACTACTTCAAAGCCGTGGCCACCGACTGGTGGTTTGCCGCCTGCGGGCTCTCCTTCGGCGTAGCCACAGTCCTCTGGCTCTACATCCTCAAGCATTTCCCCTTCCACCAAGCCTACCCACTCACCGCCATGGGCTACATCTTCGGCATGCTCGCCGCCATCGTGGTCTTCGGCGAGAGTGTGCCGCTGGCGCGTTGGATAGGCGTGGCACTCATTGTGCTCGGATGTATGTTCATAATGCGATAACACCATGACAAGACAACTCACCATACTGTTCCTTGCCCTGTGCCTCGCCTTCACGGCAATGGCGCAGACACCCGTGGCCGACCGCGATGCCGTGCTGGCACGCATCGTAGCAGCTCAGAAGCCGCAGGCCGGCAAGACGCAAAACTATGCCTTCACGCAGACCAAGCACAGCCCCATGCTGACGCACGATGCCGTGTCGCACGGCACCCTCACCCTTGTCGGCGAGCGCAGGATGCGGTGGCACTACAGCGACCCCACCGACCTTTCGCTTGTCGTCGAGGGCGACACCGTCTACACCGAGACCAACGGCCAGCGTCGCCCCCTCTCTGGTGCCGCAGGCGCAGCCACACGCGGCATGGCACAAACCATGATGACCCTCGCCAGTGGCAACGGTCTCGCCGACGAGAAGCTATTCGCCGTCGAGCTCACCGAAGACGCCTCCAGCTACCACGCCCTGCTCACCCCCAAGCGCCGCGACATGCGCCGCATGATGCAGCAGGTCTACGTCGTCTTCAACAAGAAAGACTGCCGCATCAAAAGCGTCAAGCTTGTCGAGAATAGCGACAGCTACACCCTCATAGAATTCAAAGCCAAATGAAAGCATTGGAAGAGATAATAAAAGTGGAGCGCGCCGCCTGGGAGCAGACCGACACCGGTCTACGCGTCGCCGCCACCCTCGCCGCACGCCGCGACAGCGCCGTCTATGCCGGCCACTTCCCCGGCAAGCCGATAACACCAGGCGTCTGCATGATAAGCGCCGTCGTCGAGCTGCTCTCACAGGCTTCAGGCCAGACTCTCAGCCTCGCCAAGGCCAACAACATCAAATACCTCACCATGATGACGCCCGACGACATCGACGGCGCCACCCTCGCCGCCACCCTCGTCGACACCACAGCCACGGCCACCTACACAAAAGGCGACACCGTCTATGCCAAAATGAAACTCACCTTAGCCTGTTGCTCTTAACCCAAATGACCTACTGCGCCGTCATTCCGACCTACAACAACGCCAGCACCGTGGCCGACATCGTGCGTCGCACGTTGGCCGTATGCCCCGACGTGATAGTGGTCAACGACGGCAGCACCGACAATACCCTCGACGAACTGAGCGGCATAGAATGCAAGATAGTAAGCTACAGCCATAACCGAGGCAAAGGCTACGCCCTGCGCCGCGGCCTCGAAGCCGCACGCGAAGCAGGCTACGACTACGCCGTCACCATCGACAGCGACGGCCAGCACTGCCCCGAAGAGATACCGCAGCTCATAGCCGCCATAGGCTACAAGCCCACGCTCGTCGTGGGCTCGCGCAACCTGCAGGCCGACGGTATGCCAGCAGGCAACAGCTTCGCCAACCGCTTCAGCAACTTCTGGTTCACACTGCAGACAGGCCTGCGCCTGCCCGACACCCAGACCGGTTTCCGTGCCTATCCCCTCCACCACCTGCCATGCCTCTCCCTGCTCACACGCCGCTACGAAAGCGAGCTGCTGCTGTTGGTCCTCTCAGCGTGGCGCGGCGTGCGAATCGTTCCGGTACCCGTAAGCGTGAGCTACCCAACCAATCGCGTGAGCCACTTCCGGCCTTTCCGCGACTTCATGCGCATCTCCGTTCTCAACGCCCTCCTGTGCCTGCTGGCCATTGTCTACGGCTACCCGCGCATGTTGATATCCAAACTCACTTGTAAACAATAGCCATGACCCGCCTCCTGCTACGCCTGCATGACTACCTGATGCGCCACCGCCCGCTGGCCGTGGTGCTGCTCGTCGTCTTGTTGGCCGCATCAGCCTTGCTGGCCATGCAGCTGCACTACAAGGAGAACATCGCCGACTTCCTACCCCGCACAGCCGACAATGCCAAGCAGTCGGCCATCTACAACGCCCTCGGCGACCAAGGCCGAATCACGGTGATATTCCGCCCAGCGCAAGATGCAGGCCAAGACGAGGTGATGGACGCCATCGACCTCTTCGCCGCCACATTCACCGACCTGCCAGTACAGGCACGCGCCGACGAGAGCCATGCCTTGCAGGCTATAAGCCACGTGAGCGACAACATAGCCCTCTACCTCACCACCGACGACTACCGCCGCATAGACTCACTGCTACTCACCCCCAACTTTATTGCCGAGCGCCTCGCCGCCTCGCGGCAGACCCTCTCCATGCCTTTGCCGCCAATGGCCAGCCAGATGATTGCCGCCGACCCTCTTGGGCTCTTCTCGCCCGCCCTGCAACGCATCCAGGCCCTCAGCCCGAGCAGCAGCTACCAAATGGTCGACGACTACATATTTGACGACCACGGCAACGGCTTCGCCTTCATCACCAGTCCCTACAGCGGCAGCGACACACGCAACAACGGCCGCCTGGCCGACGCCATCTCCGAGGCCATCGACAGTGTGCAACACGCCACTGGCAGCACCGTAAGTATCTCGGCAGTGGGCGCCCCACTCATAGCCGTCGCCAACGCCCGGCAGATAAAGCACGACAGCCTGTTGGCGCTGTCTATATCCGTGTTACTGATAGCATTGATACTCTGGCGCACAATGGGCCGCAAGCGCAACGTGCTGTGGATGGGCTTCTCCGTGGCAGCGGGCTGCCTGTTCGCCTTGGCGACCATAGCCCTCTTCAAGGCCGAGATATCAATCATAGTGGTTGGTATAGGCTCTGTTCTCATAGGCATCGCCGTCAACTACCCGCTGCACTACCTCGAGCACCTCAAAGACCACCCCGACCGCCGTGCCACGCTCCGCGAGATGGTCGAGCCTTTGGTGACTGGCAACATCACTACCGTGGCCGCCTTTGCCTGCCTGGTGTTCGTCAAAGCCGAAGCCATGCGCGACCTCGGCCTCTTCGGCTCCCTGATGCTCATCGGCACCATCGGGTTCACCATGGTTTTCCTCCCCTTGTGGGCCAAGGCCGGCAAACGAAGCGCCTCTAACATCCCCGACGAACAGCCCGCCGGCATACCTGCTGAAAAAGCCCTTGTAGGCCGACATGCCTCACTCCTTTTCTGGCTCATGATGCTGGCAACCATAGTGCTGGGCTGCTTCAGCACCCGTGTAGAGTTCGACGCCGACCTGCACAACATCAACTTCATGACGGCTCAGCAGCAAACCGACCTCGACCTGATATCCAGCAGCATAGGCGATGCAACGCTGACCTATGTCGTGGCCGAAGGCGCCACCCTCGAGGAGGCCCTGCAGCGCAACGACTCGCTCGGCTTCGACGGTGTGGCCTCTATAATGCCGTCGCTTGGGCGGCAGCAGGAGGCTCTGGCCATGTGGCACGCCATGCTCGCAGCACACCCCACCCTCGAAGCCGACGTCAGGCGCGAAGCCCGCAAGGCAGGCTTCACCGATGCTGCCTTCGCCCCCTTCTACCGCAGTCTCAGTGCCGACTACGCCCCAGCCCCGTGCAGCCTCGACAGCCCGGCTGGTGAGCTGGCTTCCAGCCACATCCTCGTGTCCGACACCGGCGTCAGCATAGTCAACTTCGTGCACGACTCCGACTACCGCCCGCCCCTTGTCTCCGGCACCACAGCCTTCACACAGGCCGATGTAGGCTCGTCGCTGGTCACCGCCCTCAACGACGACTTCAACTACATCCTCTACGTCTGCGGCTTCGTGGTATTCTTCTTCCTCTGGCTCTCGCTGGGACGCATCGAGCTGGCACTGCTCTCGTTCCTGCCCATGGCGGCAGGATGGCTGTGGATACTCGGCATCATGTATCTTACAGGCCTCAAGTTCAACATAGTCAACATCATCCTCGCCACCTTCATCTTCGGCCAGGGCGACGACTACACCATCTTCATCACCGAAGGCCTCATGTACGAATACGCCTACGGGCGCAAGCGGCTCCGCAGCTACCGCCGCAGCGTGATTATCTCCGCCTCGCTCATGTTTGCCGGCATGGGAGTGCTCATCTTTGCCAAGCACCCCGCCATGCGCTCGCTCGGCGCGGTGTCGGTAGTAGGCATGGCCACGGTGCTTCTGATGGCTTGCTACCTGCCGCCGCTCATCTTCCGTTGGCTGACCACCAAGAACGGCGTCCGGCGCGACGTCCCTCTCACCCTTCCGAGGCTGGCACGCACCCTATGGATAGTCCTCGTCTTCGTGGTCTTCGCCCTCATCATCGTCTCCCCCCTCACCCTGCTCTACCGCCTCCTTGGACGCGACAGCGAAGCCAAGCGGCTGCGTTTCCACCGTATGATATGCAGCCTTACAGGCCTGGCCGTGCGGCATCTCCCCTCGGTGAAGTACCACCTCCACAACCCCCATGGCGAGACCTTCAGCCGTCCCGCCGTCATCATCGCCAACCACCAGTCGCACCTCGACCTGCTATGTATCCTCAGCCTCACGCCCAAGCTGGTGGTGCTCACCAACAACTGGGTGTGGCGCAACCCCGTCTACGGCGCCATCATACGCTATGCCGAGTTCCTTCCTGCCGATAACGGCTTCGACGCCAACCTGCCCAAGCTCAAGGCCCTCATGGCACGCGGCTACTCCGTCATGCTGTTCCCCGAAGGCACCCGCTCCGTCGACGGCCGTCTCGGCCGCTTCCACCAAGGAGCCTTCGCCCTGGCCCGCGAGTGCAGAGCCGACATCCTGCCCGTCTACCTCCACGGCAACAACCACGTAATGCCCAAGCGCGACATCGTGCTGCGCCCCGGCGCCATCGACGTTACCATAGGCACCCGCATCGCCGCCGCCGACATACCTGCCAGCGCGCGGGTCGCCGCCTCCGAGCTCCGGGCACTCTTCCAGCAGCAATATGCTGCCGTCAGCGCCAGTCTCGAAACCGAGGAGTACTTCCTCCCCATGGTGCGGCACCAGTATCTATATAAAGGACGCGACGTGGCCCGCCGCCGTCCCGGCATGCAGTCGCTGCTCGAAGCCCTTTCGCACCCCGACCGTCAGGTCACTGCCCAATTCGACAACGAAGACGACGCCCTCGTGCTCCAGCACTGCGCCGCCACCCCCTCCAACCTCACCTGTAAAGTCATACAGCCCTAATCGGTCGTGGAAGCCTTACCTTTGCTTATCGTAAGCTTGTGGTACACATAATTTCCTTCGCCCGCAACACGTCCGCCGTACCCCTTCCAGTAAAGGCAACCCTTATACCATAGCAGAGGATTGTCGTTAGGGTCTTCCGTTATGACAGCCTCATAACATTTGTACTCGCCCAGAAGACGTATGTGGCATTGCGCCGCACTCTCAACATGCTGGTAGAAAAACAGATGGACATATCCGTCGCAGTCGAACAACTCAGCCCCGACATATATTCCATCCTTGCTGTAAGTACCACACAGACTGCCCGCTATGCGGCAGGTATCGGCAACGCCGTTGTCCACAAACACAGCCATCATGTCGTTGGCATACCATATATCGACGATGGTCTCGTTGCGTTCACTGAATGTTCCGATGTTGGTTAACCCGAAATCCGTCCACACATAAGCCTCCTTCTCCCAATCCTCCAGCGTGCGGAACACAGCCACCTCGGCCTCCTTGTTCTTGAACCAGTCCGAAGTGTCGCGGCGACAGTTGTACTCAGACCTGTGGCTGGCCGCCATCCTCCACTCCTGTTCCGGAACCGCCTCATCCTTCTCCGTATAGCCGTCGAACCCCACGAAGGTCTGAGCCCCCGCCGTCGAAGCCGCGGCAGCAAGAACAAACAGTCCTGCAACCAGCAACAACCCTTTCCTCATTTCGCCCAAAATCATACACCATTTAACGCCGTCCCGCGGGAATTATTGTCCCAAAACGGCACTCACCCGCATTTTGAGCATATTTACAACATATTCAATTCTAAATCAACGCAATATAACCGCAATTCAAAACCAATCAAAAATTGACGCACACTCCGATTTTGACTAATTTTTCGTAAAGCGTAAGTATATAGATGATAAGGAGTTGGTGGGACCAACTCCTTATCATCTATATACCTTCTCTAAATGTACCCTATATTTCGGTTGGAAAGGGGTACGAAAATGGTGCAATATGACAGTCATCGGCACCCATAATCATGTAGAAAACGGAGACCGCATTGGTATATTAGGGAGACCCCTTGGTATATTAATCCGAACACCTCGGCCCGCAATAACAGTAATGCCCGATTTACGTTGCATGATTTATTTTTGCTACAATAACCAAAACTTTCGTATATTTGTAGTACGCAACAATTGTACATACTACTGCACAAACAACTAATAGCAAGATATATACACACAAATCAAGCATAAAAATCATACAACAAAAAAAAGCGATTATTGTTATGGAAGCGTTGGCGATAAACCCGGCACAGAAGATGATATTAGAGTCATTTGCAGCATCGCGCAATGAGGAGGAGCTAAATGACCTCATGGATATGTTGCGCGATTTTTATGCAACAAGACTAAAACGCGAAATGCACCGTTTGTGGGACAACGGCACACTAGACCAATCGGCGTTGGACAGCCTCGCGGGCGAGCACCTTCGTACACCATATAGGGCATTATGATGAAAGTTGTCCTTGACACCAACTGCTTGCTCCAGATACTTGGCGCAAAAAGCAAGTATGCATTTATATTTGACAAATTCCTTCAAGAGGAATATGTCCTGTGTGTCTTCCGACATTCTCCTTGAGTATGAAGAGATATTAAAGTTAAAGGCTTCTCCCGTGGCGGCAGACCTGTTTATGAAGGTGATTACCCGTTCTCGGAATGTCATTCGCAAGGACCCCTATTACCGATTGGAAATAATCAAGCAGGACAACGACGACAACAAGTTTACGGATTGTGCCTTTGCCTGTGATGCCGACGTTATCGTCACCAATGATGGCCATTTTGAGGATGCGACGAAGTCGCCATTCCCCGTTTTCAGAGTAGTAAATCTTGACAGCTTTGCCAATCTGATGAAATGATCATCTTGCACAACAAATAAAGAATGTGTATATTTTTGGTATGCCACAATCGTACAAACAACTGCACAAACAACTAATAGCAAGATATATACACAGAAATCAAGCATAAAACAATACTACTATTATATCATGGAAACAGGAGTCAGGACCAACCACGATATGCACGACACGCTTACTATGCTTCGCCAAAGGGTTTCATCGCTTGCATCGCAATCAGAAGATGAAGCTTTATTGGCCGATATCGTGGCAATGCTCAACGGAGTAAAGCGGCCATGTACATACACAAAAGAAGAGTTTGCGGATGTGTTGAGGGAGACTGACGAAGACTTCGGGGCCGGCAAGTTTGTAACACAAGAGGAAATGCGAGCAAAATATGGCTTAAGGAATAGTACAACAAAATGCAGACGACTTTAGAGACCAGTACCAAAGACACATTGGCAAACGTATTGCTGATTAATGACCAAGGCATTCTGCTGTCGGTTATCGGACAGACATATTTTTTGCCGTACAATCGTGTACCGTGGATGCGCGATGCGTCAATCAACCAGGTGATGAATGTGCGCATGTGCGGTCGCAACGCCATAGAATGGCCTGCACTTGACGTTGATTTAGAAATAGACAGTCTGCGCCACCCCGAACGCTATCCGCTCGTCATACGTCGCAACAAGTTCGACAACGTTGTGTAAATTATTTTTGCAACAATAATCAAAAGTTTCGTATATTTGCGGAATATAGCAATTGAATCATTATCAACACAAACAACTAAAAGTAAAATAGATACAAGAAAAATAAAACAATAATATAAAGAATAAAAAAGCATTTAGCTTGTATAAGTAGCACTCGTAAATCTGCAAATTTCACATGTACTACACTTAGAAGCGGAAATGCTTACGGGAAACCGTGAGCTTTCTATGTTTGTAGTACAGGTATTGCAGAACCGCGAGTGCAACATGAAGCCCGCGGTACTTTTTTATATCCTTTTTGTAAACTACAAGCAACCATTCTCAATCATAAAGAGAAATGAAACCATACCAATATAAATTGACACATGATAGAACCTTTTTTATGAAAGGTTCAACGTGGTACTCTTTTATATTCTGTGTACTATACCTGTGTTGTCCTGAGCAAATCACTGCTCAAAACGATACCAGGACAGACATACCAGTAAGAGTTTACCGCTGTGCCTTGTCTGGTCCGAGTAAAAACATTGAAAAGGGGCAAACAGTTGATGTTCACTTTGTCGTAGAAAATTACAGAAAACAGCAATCACCAAAAACCGAGTTCTCTGTCATTGTTCCTCCTAAGGTTAACATACTATATGGAGAAGAAAAACACACTATTGATCCGCTGCCATATAAAGCCACTCAGGGTGTACTATACAAATTGAATATTGACCGTGACTATCAAGCGCCAAGTGTGTCAATAGAAGTATGGATATCGAATGACGAAGGCATCCTTTCACCATGCTATCAAGCCACTATAAGAATCGGTCAAACCGAACCGTTTGCCAGTGTAACACCTATAACAAAAAGCTCATTAGCCGCTAAGAGCATAACCACTCCCGTTAAGAATACGCCAGACACCGTGGCCCAATCGCCAATAAAACGTTATATCATTGAGGTTGGCTCAAGCCTTAATGTACGTCAATATCCATCGTCAAATTCGAAGGTGGTTGGAACATTAAACAACGGGGATTATATTGAGGTGTTCGATATAAAAGACGGCTGGGCATATATCAAATACAACGAGGCCCACGCTTTTATCTCAGCCAAGTATATCAAGGAAGCACCGACACAAAATGTTGTCACAGAGAAAGACACAATCCAGCCTCCAACCCAAACAGTGACGGCGAAAATTGAGACCATCATGGATCCCGGACCCAAACCTGTTGTTAAGAAATCCAATGGGACTATGGCATTGGTTATAAGCATGGCTGGAGGTTTCACTAATTTATATAGTCCAGAAGCATATAGTCGGGGCAACATTGGTGGCATGGCGGACATTGGTGTGCGCACTGGTTTTCAGGTCTTGCCCAAAACAATTTATCTGGGTGCTTCCTGTGGGTTTGCCCTACTTGGTAATAGTCAATATACATTCCCATACTTTTCCTTGAACGTTACACCCATAGGTGTAATTCACAAACTGTTTAACCATTCATTCAATGGTGAGATTTGTTTCTCCCTTATGATGGGCGGGAAAAACATGTATATTTATAGCAACAATTTTAGTCGCGGCTACTATGCAAATCCTGTAGTGGCTTTTTCACTAAAGGAATCCTTGGAGCTATCTCCTAATTGGAACATTGGGGTATTGTATCTGCATAGCTTTAATAATGTATGTGCCAATCTGCCAATTGGGCTACACCATAGTTCTATTCAAATATTTGCATCGTATAAATTAAAAATAAAATGAGCAGTAAAATTAAAGATGAATATATCGGCAGACGCTTATTCTTCAAGAAAGCGGCAAAAACGGCGATGCCGTTGTTGGCCGGAATTGCGGTAATACCCTATTTTGTGGCATGTGACAAAGACAAAAGTATTGAAGATGCAATAGAACAAGCCGAAACTGGATGTCTGGATTGTTCAAATAGTTGTTCTTCTTCCTGTCAGACCACATGCAAGGGATCTGCAGCAGGCAGTGGGTGCTCATATTGCAGCAATGGCTGTACATCATCCTGTAGCGGTGGATGCGCGTCCAGTTGCACTTCTTCTTGTGGGACATCATGTGGCAGTGGATGTTCTGCCACTTGTAGTGGAAATTGTTCGACATCATGCGGTAGCGGTTGTTCTTCATCATGCGGTAGCGGTTGTTCGTCAGGGTGTTCCACTTCATGTGGAAGCGGATGTACCGGTGGTTGCAGTAGTGGGTGCTCATCATCATGCGGTAGCGGTTGTTCGTCAGGGTGTTCTTCTTCCTGCGGAAGTGGATGTTCTGGCAACTGTTCCAGCACTTGTACTACAAATTGTGCCCAAGATTGTTCTTCTGGCTGTACAAGTTCTTGCGGAACGGCATGCTCTAATTCCACTTGTACTGGTAACTGCACAGGAGGATGCTATGGTGAATGTTCAGGTGCATGTGGACATGGGTGCGGAGGGGCGTGTTCCAATAGTTGCGGTGGATGCGACAACACTTGTTACGGCAGGTGCGTGGGTGGGTGCTACCACTTGTGCACAAATAAATCTTTCTAAATAACTAAAATAAGGAGTAACCCGAAAAGCCGTCAAGTGAGTAGGGGCAAACATCTTAAACTTCAATAATTATGGAAGAAAAGAAACAAAACGAAGAGTTCAAATCACGTAGAGAATTCTTCAAGGAAGCAGCCAAGAAAGCACTGCCCATAATCGGCGCAATAGCACTGGCAAGCTCCACTCTATTATTGTCATCTTGTGGAGATAGCACCCCTGTTGTGACAAAAGTGGAAACTGTGCAAGAATACAATTCTACGATGGAAGCTGCGGACGAAGCACTAAGTGGGCTAGGTTATAGTAGTAGTAACGCATTAGCCAATACTAGTTATGAATATGTTCTTTTTGATTCTCATAGACAATGCAATGTCGATGGTGCAAGTGGATATGGGTTCAGAACAGAAAAGGACAGTAGAAATGACAAGATAGACAAGTATGATCGATGCATAGCCTGCGGAGAGGATTGGATTAATCATAAAAAAAGATAAATACAGTCATGGAGGAACCCGAAAAGCCGTAAAGTGAGTAGGGAAAAACATTAATTATCCTTATTATGAAAAAAGAAATTGAAAAAGAGAAGATCCAATCACGTAGAGAATTCTTCAAGGAAGCAGCCAAGAAAGCACTGCCCGTCATCGGCGCAATAGTACTGACAAGTTCACCGATTATCGCCCAAGCTGCGGAAAAGGCTCCAATGGGATGTCAGGGGTCTTGCTATAATTCATGCCAAGGATGTAAGGGTACTTGTGTATCACATTGTGCAGAGAATTGTAGTCGTACTTGTTATGATGGGTGTCGTACTACATGCGGTAGTTATTGTACACAGCATTGTTCCGCAGGGTGTGCACATAATTTACGCCAAAGAAAGAAGCTGTACAACCTAAAATGAAACACATCTCAATTTATGCAAGGAATTATAAGACAGATGTGTGAAAACCTATACTTTTACTTCAATAATGACTCTAAAATAAACACGGCATGGATAAACAAGAGCTATATTCGCGGCGGCAGTTTTTTAAAAGAACTGCCAAACAAATACTGCCTGTGATTGGCATACTTAGCTTCCCGACAATAATGTCATCTTGCGAACCCGAAGAAGTTGCTCCTGACAGATGTTCAACGTGTTATGGAACCTGCATTGGAACAAGTAAGAGTTCATCCTCCTCTAGCGGCAGCAGCTCTACCACATGTGGTTCTTCTTCATGTAAAGGTAGTTGTAGTAAAGGCTGTCATGGAGACTGTGACGGTTCTTGTGGAGGCGGCTGCTCTGGCGGTTGTGAAGGTGACTGTGACCATACGGCAACGAATGGTTGTTCGGGAACATGCTATGGAGGTTGTTCGGGGACCTGCCGTTCAGGATGTTATGGACGTTGCTATCATTCCAACTACAGTTAAATGAAAGCGAAAATGGATTTATATAAAATTAAAGATAATGAACCAGCTTGGCAGTCTGGCATGTCCAAGAACATTACGTTCATTGTCACCAAGGACTGCCAGCTGGCTTGCAAGTATTGCTATCTTGTGGGGAAGAATGTGAAGGAACGGATGTCGTGGGAGACAGCGAAGACGTTCGTCGACTATGTGTTGGAGCATGAGGATGAGTTCCGCGAGGAGAGCGTGGTATGGGATTTCATAGGCGGTGAGCCGTTTCTTGAGATTGAGCTTATCGACAAGATATGCGACTACTTAAAGTTGCGTATGTTCGAGTTGAACCACCATTGGTTCAACTCCTACCGCTTCTCCTTCTCGACTAACGGCATCAACTACCACACGTCAGAGGTGCAGAGCTTCATCAAGAAGAACCGCGAACACATCTCCATCGGCATCACCATCGACGGCACAGAGAAGAAGCACGACCTAAACCGAGTATGGAAACAGCCCACAGCGGATGCTAACGGACTTACTCAACCCTCGGAACGCGGCTCGTACAAGGACGTGGTGAAGAACATACCACTATGGCTCTCACAATTCCCCGACGCTGGAACGAAGGTGACCATAAGTAGTGCCGATATACCATATATAAAGGAGAGCGTGCTGCACCTCTACAGTCTTGGCATACATCAGGTAAACATCAACGTGGTGTTTGAAGATGTGTGGCAGGAGGGTGACGACGCACGCTTCGAAGAGCAACTTATGGAACTGGCGGATGCCATCATCGACGGTGGCTGGTATCAGGACTATGCCTGCTCGTTCTTCAGCGAACACATCGGCAAGTCCCTCGACCCAGAGCGCGACAACCAGAACTGGTGTGGTGCCGGCCGGATGCTCTCGGTAGACGCCGCAGGCAACCTATATCCCTGCACGCGCTTCGCGCAGTACTCGCTGCGCAGCAAGAAGGCTCTAATCATTGGCAACATCAAGGACGGCATCAACGAGAACCTGCTTAGGCCTTTCTTGACACTTGACCGCATCACGCAGAGTCCGCAGAAATGCCTTGACTGCGAGGTTGCAAGCGGCTGTGCCTGGTGTCAGGGAGAGAACTACGATGCTGCACAGACCAACACCATCTATGAGCGTAGCACCGCCATCTGCCTGATGCACAAGGCCCGTGTGAGAGCCAATAACTACTACTGGAACAAGTTGTACCGCAAGTTGGAACTGGAGGGACGCAGAGAAGAGTTCGAGAAGAATGAGCGTGATGTCAAACCCGAAATATGTTAAGGCCATGATGCAATATCTTGTTATATTACTCGACGACTCATCGGTGAGCTACTGTCACTGCGACAATCCTCACAAAGAGCACCACCTCATCGGTCTTGACGACCTAAGGGCTGGCATACTCTACGCCATGAAGCAGAACTTGATGATACAGTTTGTATACCCCGACTACGAGTTGCCTCAGGAGTATCTGGATGTGATTGACACCATTGACCATCACGACATAGTACCGCACCCGATGAAAGGCGACGTCGTGGTTGCCAAAGACTTGGAGACGCTGACATCAATGCAGGCCGATGCGGTTGCCGTGCTACGCATAGGCAAAGCCGAACTGTTTGCCAGCGGCGAAGCCATAGCCGCCATATTGCCCAAAGTGCAGCGACTCAACATCGTAATTACCGACATAGATACCTTCACCGACGACGACCTGAAACAGTACAACTCACTGCTGTCACGCCTAAACGAGGTGCTGAAAGAGGAATACCTGACCGGGCATACGCCACAGCTCAACCTGCTGACCGACCGCATGATGCTCACCAAGCCCAACCACTGCAACGCAGGAGTGGAGAACATCACGTTGGCGCCCAACGGAAGGTATTACTTCTGTCCGGCATTCTACTACAGCAACCCCGACGACAGCATCGACCCTCAGGCCATCCCCAACCAGCAACTGCTACGACTCGACCATGCGCCGCTGTGCCGTCATTGCGACGCTTACCACTGCCGCCGCTGCGTGTGGCTCAACCGCAAGACTACGCTGGAGGTAAACACACCAAGCCACGAGCAGTGTGTTGCAGCACACACAGAGCGCAACGCCGCGCGACAGTTGCTGGAAGCAATACGCCAGAAGGCCACCTTCATGCCTGAAGTGGAAATCAAAGAAATCAACTATCTGGATCCATTTGATGTTCGCAAAGAATGGTAGAACCATCAAAACCCTCATTGCAATGAAAGAAAAAGTAGGACAAGTGACCCCTGAAGAATGCAGCGAGATACAGCAGCTCTTCGAGCGCAGGAACGGTCTCAACGAACTGGCCAAAATCCTCACACCCGACAACGACGCCCTTTATCAGAAGCTGGTGAAAGACATGGGTGAGACTGGCACCAAGTTCCAAAACTGGTGGGACCATATGGCACAGAAATACAACTGGAAGAGCAGCCCTAACGGTCATTGGGAGATTAACTTCGACACATGCGAAATCTTTTTATCGGAATAAGCCATGAAACTGTTAGGAGTTATAGGCGGGTCTGAGATCATCGTCATCCTTCTGTTGGTGCTGGTGCTCTTCGGAGGCAAGAAAATTCCCGAGCTGATGCGAGGTCTGGGCAAAGGCGTGAAAGAGTACAAGAAAGCCATGAACGGCATTGAAGAAGAGGTGAACGGCACGCCACAAACAGAACAGACTGAACAGAAGGGAGAACCCAACAACACTGTCGTCTCTGACTGAAAAACATGTCTGAGGGAAAGACATTCTGGGGACACCTTGAGGTGTTCCGCTGGCTGCTGATACGCTGCATCGTGGTGGTGTTTGGCCTTGCCGTTGCTGCATTCTGCTACAAAGACTTTGTCTTTGGTCAACTGATATTTGCGCCGTGCAACGCCGACTTCATCACCTACAAGCTGCTGTCACAGATAGGCCTGACAGTGCAGGTGGGGCATATAGAGCTTATCAACATCAACCTTGCCTCGCAACTTATGACACACCTGAGCATCTCTTTCTACCTGGCTTTGGTGCTAGCGTTCCCATATCTGACGGTTGAGCTGTGGCTCTTCGTCAAGCCTGCACTCTATGCCAACGAGCGCAAGCCCGCCGTGGCGGCTGTACTGGCTTTCTTCTTCCAGTTCTTCCTCGGACTTTCATTGGCTTATTTCCTCATCTTCCCGCTCACGTTCAACTTCCTCGGCACCTATCAGGTAAGCCAACGTGTGGCCAACCAGATTTCCTTATCGTCCTATACCAGTACCTTCCTAAGTCTACTATTTATGATGGGATTGGTGTTCGAAATGCCCATAGTAGCCTATTTCTTTGCACGCATCGGCGTACTGAAGTCGTCGTTCTTGCGGCGAGGGCGCAAAGTGGCGGTGATTCTGGTGCTTGTAGCTGCAGCTTTCATCACGCCTAGCACCGATATATTCACCATGTGCGTGGTGGCACTGCCGCTATGGCTGCTATATGAGTTCTCAATAGTAGTGGCCAGAAAGTCAGAGCCTCGCACTGAGACTGCCGCTTAACTAACTGTTGTAATACATATCTAAACCCGAGAGACGTGTCTCCATATAGAACACGCCTCTTATTTTTTATGATACCCAAAACTTTGCATTGCAACAACCTGCCACAAAAAGCTTTTTTTATTATAGTACAAAATAAGTTTGGGCTTTATGCGTTATGGTAAGAAACTGTTTTGATTTTATCCAATGTATTTCTTATGCCATATAACCGGCGCTTTTTTCACGGTTCCTCGGTCACAATGGAACCCCATTGCTCCCTCAGTACCACGAAAAAATCTCTCGTCTATATGTCCAATAAATCTCATTGACAAAATCAAAACAGTTTCTAAAATATCGTGATGAAAACGGTGTGCATAATGGGGGGAGGCCTTGGGGGCCTCATGACGGGTGCCCTGCTGGCCCAGGAGGGCTACCGTGTGACGGTGTTGGAGAAGAACGGCATCATTGGTGGCGGCCTGCAAAGCTTCTGCCGCGGCGGTTACCTGTTCGACACCGGGATGCACATCTTCGGCGGCATGGGTGCCGACGGACAGCTGCGCCGCATCTGCCGCCACCTGGGCATAGAGGAGCGTGTGGAGGTTGAGCCGTGCCACGTGGCGCTGCTCAATGCCGACACCGGCGAACGCATCACACACACCACCGACTGCCACTCGCCGCTTATTGACCTCCTGCGCGGCATAGCGGCACAGGAGCCGGTATATGCCCTGCGTCCCACACCCGACGATTTCACCCCGCCCGACATCACCCTGACAGCCAAGCAACTTATTGACGAGACCGACGACCAGCCCGAGCTGAAGGCTGCTATGGCCAGCCTCGCGCTCTTCTACGGTGGCCGCGACGACAGTCCCGCCCTGCTGCACGCGCTCATAAGCTGCGCACACATCGACGGCACATACACTTTCAAGGTCGGCAGCCTGGGCTTTGCCAAGCTGCTGGCCGGCATCATCGAAGAGGCTGGCGGCGAGGTGCACTGCGGCGAGGCGGTGACCTCCATCGAGACCTCGGGGCGCGAGGTGAGCGCCGTGCGCACGGCAACGGCCGTATACACCGCCGACCATTACGTGAACGACATGCCCGTGGCCCGCCTATTGGAGCTGACGCCTGCGGACGCTTTCGCGCCTGCCTTCCGCTGCCGCATAGGCTCGGCACCTTACAGCATGTCGGCCATGACGCTCTTCATAGGCCTCAAGCCGCGCAGCCTGCGCTACAGTAGCGAGGCCTGCCTTGCGCTGCGCGACGGCATCGACCCATGGCACATGGACGATTGCACGGAGGAGCTGTGGCCCAATGCGCTGTTTGCCATCGCCAGCGAGGACGCTGAGAATACAGGCTTTGCAAACACCATCACCGCCGTATGCCCGATGAAGTATGATTATGTGCAGCGGTGGGAGAACAGCATAACAGGGCACCGGCCCGACGAATACTACCGCTGGAAGGAGCGCATGGTGCAGCAGGCGCTTGCAATGACAGAGACGATATATCCGCAGCTCAAAGAGGCCATAGCCTTCGTCGACGCGGGCACGCCGCTCACCATACGCGACTACTACGGCACGCCGCGCGGCGCCATGTACGGCCTGCACCGCAGCAGCATCAACCCCATGCAGTCGTCGCTGTCGACACGCACGCGCCTCGGCAACCTGTACCTCACGGGGCAGGACGTGAACTTCCACGGCCTACTGGGCACGTCGCTGACCGCCATACTGACGGCCGAAGCCATAGTGGGCCGCAATGTAATTATGAATAAGTTGATATGTTGATATGTTGATATGTTTAATGTGAAACTGATAATTTAAAACTAAAATATGACCGAAACAATAAAGATGAAACTCATATATCCGCGCTGGAAGAAGCTGCCCGGACAGACGACATTCAACCTGCCGCCCCACGGGCCCGTGGCCTATGCCGCCACGCTGCCGGAGTATGTGGACATCGACTTCGTGGACGAGAACGTGGAAGAGCTCAACTTCGACGACCCGTGCGACATCGTCGCCCTCTCGACCATGCTCTCCACGCAGGTGAAGCGCGCATGGGAGATTGCCGACGAATACCACCGCCGCGGCAAGACGGTGCTTGCCGGCGGCATCAGCGCCATGCTGCACGCCGAGGAGTTTGTGAAGCATGTGGACAGCCTCTTCCTCGGCGAGAGCGAAGGACGCTCGGAGCAGGCGCTCATAGACTGGAAAGAGGGCAAACTCAAGAAGGTGTACAACTTCATGGGCAAACAGCCCCCAATAGAGAGTGTGGGACCATGCCGCCGCGACCTATACAAGCGCGACCTCTACAACCACAAAGGGGTGCAGATGGTAGACCTGTTCCACGCGTCGCGCGGCTGCCGCTTCAGCTGCTATCCCTGCGCCGTGAGCTACCTGGGCGGCCGCAAGTTCCGCCCGCGCCCAATCGACAAGGTGGTGGAGGACATGGCCGCCATCGACAACAACCGCCTCTTCATCGTCGACAACTCGCTGGCGCAGGACAAGGAATGGGAGAAAGAGCTGTTCCGCGCCATAGCGCCGCTGAAGAAGAAGTGGATAAGCCACACCATAGAGGACGACCCCGAGGTGCTCGACCTCGCCGCCAAGGCCGGCGCGTGGTACGTGTACCAGGCAGTATACGACACCTCGGACTACATCAAGGAGCGCGTCCGCCGCTACCACGACAACGGCATAGGCGTGGAAGGCACCATCCTGCTGGGACTCGACAACCAGACCGTCGACGACTGCAAGCGCCTCATCGACTTCCTTGGCGAGATAGACCTCGACCTGGCCGAGTTCACCATCATGACCCCCTTCCCGCACACCAAAGCCTACGACGACTACCTGCGCCAGGGCCGCATCTTCGACTTCGACTGGGACCACTACAACGCCGGCCAGGTCGTGTTCAAGCCCGCACAGATGACCCCCGACGAGTTGCAGGGCGTGTACGAATACGCATGGCAGAGCTTCTACGCCAGCGAGACGCAGGAGTCGAAAATGTTCCGCCTGTTCTGCAACGTAGCCCTGCGCGAGATGAACGAAGGCACCTACCGCCCTCGCAACCGCGCCCTCGCCAACAAGAGCTTCGGCAAGGAGGTGGACCGCACAGTAAAGACACATCAGAATGCGTTCTGACGTTGATAAGTTGATATGTTTAATGTTGATATGTTATTTGCGTCAACCCTCTATCGCATCTATCACTTCTATCGCCTCTATTAATCTCAAAATATGAAAGTTTCACCAAAATACTACGACGAGCAGTTCCCATTCCTCGGTGAATGGGATATGGAGTCGCTCTGCGGCCTCAAGATACGCGAGGCTGACGGCAGGACCTACGTCATCGTCACCGAACTATATCAGGAAAACCCCGGCACCTCGGTGACCTACGCCGGCGAGAAGCTGCTGCAACAGATATGCGACGCCAAGAAGCTGAATCCCGCCGCCGTCACCTACATAGAGTGCAACCCCGACACCAACTCTAAGCTGTCGTTCTACGACGAGGAGTATTTCAAAGTGGACTTCAACGCCGACCAGCAGCACCGCTACCGCCGGCTGGAGAGCGAAGACGTGAAGAAAATCCTAAGCCAATGCGGAGAATAGCAGTTCTTTTGTTCCTGTGTGCCGCGCTGTGCGGCGAGGCGAGGCTCCAGACGGTGGTAGACCTCGTGGGCACCACGGCCACACTGGAATGCTATGCCGACAAGGATCCCGGCACGGCGCCCTGCGTCGTAGTGTGCCCTGGGGGCAGCTACTGCTGGCTGGACTACGAGCATGAGGGCGTGGAGGTCGCCAAATGGCTGCAGAGCCAGGGCTTCAACGCCTACGTGCTGCGCTACCGCGTGGCGGGATGGTGGGCGTGGGCCACACACTACAGGCTGCTGTTCCGGGGACACCAATACCCCGACCCGCTCGTGGACGCGAAGGCTGCCGTGGGCTACCTGCGCGACTCGCTGCACGCACGGCACATAGGCTTCATGGGGTTCTCCGCCGGAGGGCACCTGACCATGCTTGCGGCACTGAACATACCGAACATAGAATGGGCTGCGCCCATCTACCCCGTGGTGAGCATGAGTGAGGACTGCACGCACCGCCGCTCGCGCCGCGCACTACTCGGAGAATACGGCAAGGGAAACGCCGACCTGCGGGACTCGCTGTCCATAGAGCGACGCATCACTGCGGCCTGCCCGCCGGTGTTCCTGGTGAACTGCGTGGACGACCCTGTGGTGGACTACCGCAACTCCGTGCTTCTCGACAAGGCGCTGACGGAACGGGGCATCCCTCACACTTACATACAGTACAAGACAGGAGGCCACGGCTTCGGCGTGCGCAAAGACAAGGGCACAACGGAATGCCAGCAATGGCCCGGCGAGTTCCTCCGCTGGCTCAACTCTATAAGCTATAAACAATAACCCTATCGCATCTATTTTATCTATCCAATCTATCGCATCTATAACACTATAACCATTCACTATGGACATCGAATTCCAATCGCCCGAAGAAATCAAGGCCTTTCAGGAGCAGAAGCTTCACGAGGCACTGAAATACCTCGCCGCCAACTCGCCCTACTACCGGCGCATGTTTGGCAGCTACGGCATCGACATCAACAAGATACAGCACCTCGAAGACCTCGTGAAGATACCATTCACTGAGAAGAAAGACCTGCAGCTCTTCAACGAGGACTTCCTCTGCTGCCCGAAGGCGAAAATCATTGACTACATAACCACCAGCGGCACCCTTGGCGACCCCGTGACATTCGGCTGCACGGAGCGCGACCTGCAAAGGCTGGCCTACAACGAGAAGAAGAGCTTCGAGTGCGCCGGACTCCATGCCGGCAACATAGTGCAGCTGATGACCACCCTCGACAAACGCTTCATGGCCGGCCTGGCCTACTTCCTGGGACTGCGCGAGATGGGCGCGTCGGTGATACGCGTTGGCAACGGCATCCCCGAGCTGCAATGGGACACCATACGCCGCATACAGCCCGACACGGTGATGTGCGTTCCCTCGTTCATCCTCAAGCTTATACAATATGCCGAGGAGCACGGCATCGACTATCGCCACTCGTCGGTGAAGAGGGTGATAGGCATCGGCGAGGGACTGCGCGAGCAGAACTTCGAGCTCAACCTGCTGGGGCAGCGCATACACGACCGCTGGCCCGAGGCGCAGCTGTTTGCCACCTACTCGTCGACCGAGATGGGCGCCACCTTCAGCGAATGCCCCTACGGCGCGGGAGGACATGTGCACCCCGAGCTGATAATCGTCGAGATAATAGGCGACGACGACATGCCGGTGCCCGACGGACAGCCCGGCGAGATAGTGGTGACCACCCTCGGCGTGGAGGGCATGCCGCTGCTGCGTTTCCGCACAGGCGACATAGCGTCGCGGCGCACCGAGCCATGCCGCTGCGGACGCAACTCCTACAGGCTCACGCCACTCATAGGCCGCAAGAACAACATGATCAAGCTGAAGGGCACCACACTGTACCCTCCGGCCATCAACGACGTGCTCGACAACACCGAGTACATAGCCAACTACGTAATCGAGGTCTCTACCAACGACACCGGCACCGACGAGGTGCTTGTGAAAGTTGGCCTTAAAGGCGAGCCGCCCGTAGACCCCGTGAAAGAGCTGAAAGACCGTTTCCGCTCGCGCATACGCGTAGCTCCGCAGATAGTGGTGCTGCCGTGCAGCGAGATCGAGGCCATAAACCACCCTCAGAACAGCCGCAAACCCGTAAAGTTCATCGACCTTAGACGCAAACCATGATATCATCCGAATTTGACGACATACGCCCCTACACCGACGCCGAGTTGCCCGAGGTGCTGCGCAAGGCGACGGCCATGCCGTCGTTTACACGCGTAGCCTCCTTCCTGTTCCCCGGCACACCCGTGCAGCAGACCGCACAGAGGCTCATCAACAGCCGCAGCGTCGACGAGCTGCAACTCACGCTGATGAAGGAACTGCTGGAGAGGATAATGGCCGAGAGCATCACCGAGTTCACCTTCTCGGGACTGGAGAATATCAGTCCCTCAGAACCTCACCTCTTCATATCCAATCACCGCGACATCACCCTCGACGCCTTCCTGCTGCAATACATACTGCGCCTCAACGGCCACAGCACATGCTATATCACCTTCGGCGCCAACCTCATGGAGGAGCCGCTGCTTACCGAGCTGGGGCGCTGTAACAAGATGTTCCGCGTGGAGCGCGGAGGCTCAAGAGCCGAGTTCTACAAAGCCCTCATGCACCTGTCGCGGTTCATACGCCACGTGGTGTGCGAGGAGCGCGAGTCGCTGTGGACGGCGCAGCGCAACGGACGCACCAAGGACGGCCTCGACCGCACCGACCCAGCACTGCTCAAGATGCTGGCCCACAGCTCGCCCCTGCCGCCCGCCGAGGCTTTGGCCGAGCTCAATATTGTCCCCATAGCGGTATCCTACGAGTGGGAGCCTTGCGACATACTCAAAGCCATGGAACTCAGCGCCACCGCCGCCTCGGGCGAGTATCACAAGCGTCCGGGCGAGGACCTTGCCAGCGTCGTTGAGGGACTGCGTGCACCCAAAGGCCGCGTGCATATAAGCATCTGCAAGACCCTCGATGCAGACGCCTTGTCGTCATGCCGCGACTCCGCTGGTACCACGGCCTTCTACGAGCAGGCTGCCAGCCTTATAGACCGCCGCATAATAAGCGGTTACCGCCTGTGGCCCAACAACTACATAGCCCACGACCTGCGCAGCGGCTCACAGCAGTTTGCCAACAGCTACACCGACGACCAGCGGCGACAATTTGAGCAACGCACAACTATGCTCAGCAAAGACGCACTGCGTCCCTTCCTCGACATCTACGCCAACCCCGTGGATTCCCTCAAACTAATTTAAAAACGCGTCAGCATCTATCACATCTATCGTATCTATAATCTCAAAATATGAAAGCAGTAAAGTTCCATATATGTCTCGTTGCGGCCCTGCTCTTACTGGCCGCCTGCAACAAGGACGAGATCAAAGAGACAAACGACACCGGCACAAACAGCGGCAACGGCGGAGCGGAGCCCTCCTACGACGAAAGCGGCTGGGACATGACCGTACGAGTTGTTTACTCATCGGCAAGTGCCACCGTCACGGGGACCACCGACAGCATCGTAGCCAACATAAGCGGTGCCGGAGTGACCATCACCAACAGCAGCACCAAGAAGGTGCGCTACGAGCTCAGCGGCTCGACGAGCAACGGCTTCTTCAAGCTATACAGCGGCAAGAAACAGGCCGTGGTACTCGACGGCGTAAGCATAACCAACAACAGCGGGGCTGCCATCAACATACAGAGCGGCAAATGCTCGTATATAGTCATGAACGGTGCCAGCACCCTGAAGGACGGCAGCAGCTACAGCACCACGACGGACGAAGACCAGAAAGCCGCCTTCTTCAGCGAAGGACAGCTGATATTCAGCGGCAGCGGCAGCCTCAACGTTACCGCCACCGGCGCCAGCGGCATCACGAGCGACGACTACCTGAAGTTCACCGAAGGCAGCGTAACGGTCAGCTCGACCGTAGGTCACGGCCTGCGCGGCAAAGACTCTGTGATAGTGACGGGTGGCACCATTGACGTAACGGTGAGCGCCGACATGAAGAAAGGCATAACCACCGACGGTACCTGCAACATCAGCGGCGGCGACATAACCGTGGCCGTGAGCGGCGGCACCTCGACCGACAGCGATGGCAGCTACAGCGGCTCGGCCGGCATCAAGGCCGACAGCACCTTCACCATCACCGCAGGCAACCTCACCATCACCAACAGCGGCCAGGGCGGCAAAGGTATCAGCGGCGACGGCGACGGCTATTTCCGTGGCGGCGTTGTCAATGTGACAATCACCGGCTCCAACTACGGCTCGTCGGGCGGCGGATTCCCATGGGGCGGTGGCGGCTCAACATCGAACAGCGTGGGTGCCAAGGGCATCAAGTTCGACGGCAGCCTGACCTTCTCAGGCTCCACCGTCAACGTGAACTGCAAAAGCCACGAAGGCATCGAAGCAAAAAAGACCATGAACATCAGCGACGGCGTGGTGTACAGCTACTCGCAGTCGGACGACGCCATCAACTCGGGCTCGCACATGACCATTACCGGCGGCTATGTGTGCGGCCACTCGGCAGGCAACGACGGCCTCGACGCCAACGGCAACATGTATATCCGTGGCGGACTGGTATATGCCATAGGCAAGTCGTCGCCCGAGATGGCTCTCGACGCCAACACCGAAGAAGGCTACAAGCTATACGTAGAAGGCGGAACGCTCATCACGATAGGCGGCCTCGAACGCGGCGCATCGCTCACACAGGCCTGCTACTCCTCATCGTCGTGGAGCAAGAACGCATGGTACGGACTCACCGTGGGCGACAACAAATACTGCTTCAAGACTCCGTCGAGCGGCGGTTCAGGCCTTGTCGTATCAGGAGCGTCCACGCCCACGCTGCGCAGCGGAGTGACGCAGGGCACAGGCGACAGCTATTTCAACAACACACTGATTATCGGTTCCTCAAGCTTCAGCGGCGGCACACAGGTCAACTTGTCAACCTATACCGGTAACAGCGGCGGCGGTCCCGGCGGCCATTAATACCACACAGCACATTTATACCCATCCAGATGAAACGGCTGATAATATATACAATTGCCTTGCTGTTGCCAGCGTTGCTGCCCCTGTCGGCGCATTGCCAGACAGAGACAGCCCTCGAGCCTGAGTATGGCGGCCGCCTGGAGCTGTCCGTGGACAAAAAACTGGCCAGAGGGCTACACCTGTGCCTGTCGGAAGAGATACGCCTCGCCGACAACTTCGGCACCCTTAACAGGCTGCACACCACGGCGGCACTCAACTACAAGCTCAACGCCAACCTGCGCTTCGGCTTGGGCTACGCCTTGATAAATCCCTACAGCGCCTCGGCGAAAGCCTTCGCCGACAGCCGCCACCGCCTGATGGTGGACATGACAGGAATCCTCCCTGTGGGCAACTGGCGCCTGTCGCTCAAGGAGCGTTTCCAGGCCACCTACCGCACAGGCGACATGAACGAGTACCAAAACCCGCGCACCGCGCTCACGCTGAAGAGCCGCATCAAAGTGTCGTACAACGGCTTCGCGCATGTCAAGCCATTCGTATACGGCGAGGTGCGCCACTACTTGAACGCGCCTGTCATCAAGGCCAACTACAACCCCGGCACAGGCCAATACCTCACCGACGAGGGCATGGCGACAGGCGAGGCGGGATGGTTCCTCGACGGCTTCAACGGCTGCTATGCCAACCGCCTGCGCGGCGCATTGGGAACCGAATACCGTATTGACAAGCACAACGACATAGGCTTGACGATATTGGCCGACCGCGTGAGCGACAAGGAGGTGGACGCCAACGCCAGCGGCACCAAGCTCAAGGCGTACACCCGCGAAACAGGTTTCAAATGCTGGCTGACAGCCTCATATAAATTCTCCTTCTAAGCATGAAAAGATATATCATACTCACTGTAGTCCTCTGCATAGCCTGCAGCGCACTATGGGCACAGGACAAGCCGTCGAAGCGCGAGCGCAAGAAGAACCTCGTCGTAAAGGAATGGAACCTCAAGGCCGGCAGCAAGACTCCATACCTCGACAACGTGGCCACCTACGACGAGCACGGCCGCAAGGTCGAGGAAATAGAATACGCCTCCTACGGACAGAAGAAACGCACGGTGTACGAATACGAGGGCACCTCCACACGCTGCTCACGCCAGGTGGACTACGACGACAAGAACCACGCGGTCCGCATACGCAAGTTCGAGTACAACAGCGACGGCACCAAAGCCAAGCAGTACAACTACAAGCCCAACGGCAAACTGGAAAGCACCAAGACCTTCGAATACTCATACAAATGAGCAGGCTTACAGAGCCCATTCCCTGCCCTCTCGATGCCATGCAGCCCATAGGCCTCGACGACATGAAAGCCGTGCGTCTCATGAACCGCATGGACAGGAAGTACATAGCGCCTGCCGCGCGGCTCGACGAGTTGCTCTCGCTCATCGCCGACGGCTACTTTGTGCAGCACATCGACGGCAACCCTCTGGCGCCCTACCACACCCTCTACTTCGACACCGACGACCTGCGCATGTACACCATGCACCACAACCGCAAGCTGAACCGCCAGAAACTGCGCGTGCGCTGCTACCGCTCCACCGACACCACTTTCTTCGAAATAAAGAACAAGGACAACAAGAAGAAGACCCGCAAGGTGCGCATCCCCATCTCGCCCGAGCTGTTCGACGACGCTCTTTCGGTACCCGATGTGGCCACATTTATCACCCAAAACACGCCCTATCTCGTTCCAACCGCCGAGAACGCCCTGGCGCCCAACCGTCTGCACCCTTGCCTTGAGAACAACTTCGAGCGTATAACCCTGGTTGACAAAGGTATGAGCGAACGCATCACCATCGACAGGAACATAACGTTCCACAACCGCGCCACGGGGCTTTCGGCCGACATCTCGCCCATACTCGTCATCGAGGTAAAGCACGAAGTCGGTGCCCCGCAGTCCGACATCGAGCGCGCGCTGCACGCCATGCACATACTGCCGCGGCGCATGAGCAAATACTGTATCGGCACCGCCCTCACCGACCCGCAGGCCAAGCGCAACCGCTTCAAACCCAAGTTACTTGCAATCGATAAAATAATAAGATATGAAACTTCTGCAAAACGCCTTCGACCCTAACATCGCCAACGAATTTGCCAACGAGATAGCCTCCTACGACTTCCTCGGCATTCCCGTCTTCGACGGCCCCAACCTCTGGAACCTGCTCCTGCGCTTCGCCTTCAACCTGTTGGTATGCTGGAGCATAACGCATTTCTTCTATTACAAGAAAGCGCGGCGGCGCGACTATTATTTCACCTTCCTGCTTTTCAGCACCGTCATTTATCTGCTACTCTTCTCATTGCAGAACCTCTCCATCGAGATAGGCTTTGCCCTCGGCCTCTTCGCCATCTTCGGCATGATACGCTACCGCACCGAGACGGTGCCTATCCGCGAAATGACCTACCTCTTTGTCATAATCGGAGTGTCAATCGTCAACGGCTTCGGCATGGCGGCAAGCTACACCACGCTAGTCGTCGCCAACGTTCTCGTCATTCTTTCCGTATGGCTGTTCGAGACCCTTGGACTCTCCAAACGCCAGGCCACCAAGATAATCACCTACGAGAAGATAGAGCTTATCAAGCCCGAGCGCCGCGCCGAGCTTATGGACGACCTCAAGGCCCGCACCGGCCTCTCTATCACTCATGTTCAGGTGGGCTCCATCGACTTCCTCAAGGACATAGCCTACCTCAAGGTAACCTACATCCCCGACGACCCCGAGCCCAACGACATCGACATGATAACCAAGTTCAAGCAGAAATAAGAAGGATTCACTACTCCCCTATGTGATATTCGTAAACCTTTTCCTTGGGGTTGCCCTGATAGTGGCACTGTGCCATAAGCACCGACCCCTGTTGCACGGTAAAAGGCTTTGTATATAATATCATATCGGGTTTCCACATGGTGTCGCCCACATGTTCGCGAGGCACCACAGCGTAATATACATCCGTACCTTCTCGCTCCCAGTCGATGGTGACCGTGTAGTCGTTCTGGGCTGTCTTTTCATACACCACGACCGGCTTGAAGCTGCTCTCGCCCACGTTGTATTCCTGACAGCGCAGACGCGCCTCCTGACGCACCAGCTTGGCGCGGAAACGCGGCCAGTCCTTCTGCTCGCGCTGACTCCACAGGCACTCGGCTATTGCACACAGCCTTGGCAGCAGCATATATTCGGCACGTTCGTAACTCTCTATATATTCCGTCCATAGGTTGCACTGCCCGCCCATCACATTGCTTGCCCAGCGGCTGTTGAGCTCCAGCGGTACGGGGTCGAACCTATAGGCCTGATGCAGCGGTATCTGCGCAGGAAACGCCACAGGCTGGTACTCGGCCTCGCCTTGGTAGAAGTTCAGGTAGCAGTGCTCCGTCGGAGTCATTATCACGCGGTAGCCTCTGCGGGCGGCCTCCATGCCACGGCCCACGTTCTGCCAAGCCATGACCACCGCCGTCTGCGACGCTCCGCCGTCGATAATCTCATCCCATCCTATTATGGTCTTGCCCTGCTGCGCCAGATGACGGCCCACCTGGTCTATCATCCATGCCTGCAACGGCTCCACGCTTGTCAAGCCCAGCTGCTTCATGCGTGCCTGACAATTGGGGCAACGGTGCCAGTTCTCCTTGTATGCCTCGTCGCCGCCTATGTGTATGTACGACGACGGGAAAAGCGGAACTATCTCGTCCAAGACATCGTAAAGGAACTGCATCACCGAGTCGTTGCCCGCACACAGTATGGCACGCGGAGGCCAGTAGGGACCCACCTGCACCTGATAGGTAGTGTCGTCGTTGGCGCAGCCCAGCTGCGGATAGGCTGCCAGCACCTCCGAGCAATGCCCCGGTATCTCTATCTCGGGAATCACCTCTATGTGGCGCTCAGCGGCGTAGGCGACGATTTCCCTTATCTCGTCCTTGGTGTAGTAACCGCCGTAGGTAGGCTTCTCGTCGGCCGCCGCCGGCTTCGCGTTGTCCCACTCTCCGCTTCGGTCCACACGCCACGACCCAATGTCGTTGAGCCGCGGATAGCGGTCGCTCTCTATGCGCCAACCGTGGTCGTCGGTAAGATGCCAGTGGAACTTGTTCAGCTTGTAGGCGGCCATGAGGTCGAGGTGACGCTTGACGTCCTTCACGCTAAAGAAATGGCGCGAAACGTCCAGGTGACTGCCTCGCCACTCAAAGCGCGGATTGTCAAGTATGGTGCACGATGGCAGGGTTATCTTGCTGTAACGATGCATGAAGACATCCTCGGGCAGCATCTGCACCAGCGTCTGGTATCCGTAGAAGAGCCCCGTCTCGGTGTTGGCACTCACAAAGATGCCGTCGCTCCTCACCTCTATCAGGTAGCCCTCGTCGCCAAGCTCGCTGTTCGACGTGTCGTTCAGGGTGAAACGTATACAGTCGCTCTCGGCGTTGCCCGACAACGTCGGCCGCAGGTGCATCTGTCGCAGGCTGTTCATCACATACCTGACCGTGGTGTTGTTCTGCTCCAGTCCAGGAAAACAGATGCTCGTGGAGTTGCTCCACGTATAGCCTCCGTTCTTCATCACCATGAAGGCGGGCTCCGGCACTATGCTGTAGTCGTGTATCTCGGTCTTCCGACCGCAACTGCACAGCAGCGCCAGAGCCACACACAGCAGGATGGTTATCCTTTGCATCGTTTATTGTTGATAAGTGGATATGTTACTTGTGGATATGTGGATACGCTCGGTATGCCGACATATCCACGAACAATTCACAGCTCTCTGCTATTTCAGCACTACCGTGGCCTTGCAGCCGTTGAGTATCTCCTGATGGCTCTCAGTGATAAACGCCACCACCTCAAGGTCGCTAAGCACCATAGCCTCGTCGGATATGGTCTCCGGTATCGTGTAGGTATACTTCTTGGAGAAGAGGTTACCTTCGCTGGTCTTCGTTATCATGTCGCCCCACTGGCCGCTCAGCAGGTGACGCAGCATGTGCATGTGCTTGTACTGCGACCCTTCCATCTGGCTGGGATTGTAGTTGGAGCCACCGCTCTGCGGACCGAGGATGTTGTTCTGCAACACAGCCACGTTGAGGTAGTTGTAGCTGGCACTGCTGTTGCTTGTATAGTAAGCCTCAACCTCGACGGTCATCACGCGTGTACTGCGGTCGATGGTGCAGCGTGCTGCCACGTTTACCGGTGCAGGCTGTGCCATTATCTCGGCAGCTGCTGCCGTCCACTTGCCGCGGTTCAGAGCCGTGCTCGAGCCGCTGAACACATGGCGGTTTACAGTACCTGAAGGATAACCGGTAAGACCCGTCTGCCCTGCCAGTGCCTCGCCCCACTCCGTAGAGTAGCGCACAGCGTACTGTCCTGTGTGGATATTGATAGCCCATGCCCTGCCGGGGTTGGCTGCCACTATCTCGTTGGCGATGCGGTGCCCGTCTGGACAGTAGCCGCAGTTCACTCCTGTGTATTCCTCGAGTATAACATTCTTGTTGCTCGGTGTCTTCGACACGAACGGCTGCTGCTCGGGCTCCTGTTCGGGTTCTTCCTCTTTGGTGCACGACACTGCCAGCGCGGCTGCAGCAAACAAAGCCGCAACAGCCATCAATCTAAAACTTATTTTCATAATATAACACTTGTTAAAATCAATAACTTAAAACTTAACTAAGGATTTAAGACTTAAAGCTTAGAACTAAAAACTTAGACCTTAAGACTTAAAACTTAAAACTTAAGACTTAGAACTTAGAACTAACACTTATTTCTTGACGATCTTCTTCACCGTCACGCCGTTCTCACTCACAACGCGCACCATGTACAGGCCGTTGCTCAGCGTGCTCACGTTCACCTGTGCGTTGGTGCTGCTCATAACCAAGCGGCCGCTCATATCCATAACCTCGACGTTGCGCAGACCTTCGGCGTTCACGTTCAGCACATCCTCCACCGGGTTGGGATACACTGCAACAGCGCTTCCGTTCTCCACATCGCCGATGCCCATGTTGCCGCTGCCGTTGTTGGTGAAGTTCAGGTAGTAGCGGGCCATAGCGCCGTAGGCACCGTTGTCGCGCACTATCTGACCGGCGGGCGAACTGAGGGTGAAATAACCGTTGCCGTAGCTGCCGCTGATACCGTCGGCGTAGGCGTCATACACCTCCAGCACATAGCATCCAGCCTGTGCGGGGTCAAACGTCAGGTTGATGGTCTGCGACGAGCCGTCAGTGCCAGGACCCCAGGTCTTGAGCACCGTGCCGTCAGCCTTCATGAACTTCAGAGTCGTCTCGCTGGCATATTTGTCGGTGACAAGTTTCATGGTCACAGGGCCTTCCACCGTATAGCTCTTCTTGTTCAGCGTGGTCTGAGCTCCGCCATCGTTGAGGCTCTGGCCGTTCACTTCCGAAAGTCTCACCTGCAGGGTGTAGTCGGTACCGCTGTTGAACGAGCCGGTGATGGTGGGCAGAGTCACCTCGGCAACCGAACCGGCGGCGATGTTGCCCGTCCAGTTGTAGGTGTTGGTGTTGCCGCCGATGGTGTAGCTGAACACAGCGCTGGTCATGGCGTTCTCGCCAAGGTTCTTGACGGTGGCTTTGGCCTTGAAGTTCATGGCGCAGTCATATCCGTCCACCACCTCGGCCACATCGCTGACCTTGGGCTGGGCACCGAGCAGCAGGAGGCTTGCCTCGCAGCCGCTGAGGATTTCCTGATGACTCTCGGTCACGAACACTACGACATTGAGGTCCTCAGGCACCACCGGGTCGTCGGTAATCGTGGCGGGAATGGTGTAGTTGTAGGTCTTGGTGTAGAAGCTGCCCTGCGTGGTGTTGCTGATGGTGTCGCCCCACTGGCCGCTGAGCATGTCGCGCAGCATGTGCATGTGGCGGTACTGCGAGCCAACCACCTGAGTCGGGTTGTAGCTTGCGCCGCCCTGCGGTCCGATGACGTTGTCCTGCAGCAGCACTGCGTTGAGGTAGTTCACCGAGGTGTTGCTGTTGCCTGTGTAGTAAGCCTCAACCACGAGGGTGAGCTGACGGGTCTGCATGTCGATGGTGCAGCGTGCAGCCACGTTGACGGGCGACGGCTGGTTCATTATGGTGTTGGCTGCTGCCGACCACTGGCCACGGTTCAGAGCCGTGCTTGAGCCGCTGAACACATGGCGGTTCACGGTACCTGCGGGATAGCCCGTCAGGCCGGTCTGTGCCGCTATGGCAGCGCCCCACTGGGTGTTGTAACGCACAGCATAGCCGCCGGTGTGGATGTTAATGGCCCACAGTCTGCCGGGGTTGGCAGCCATCAGCTCGTTGGCAATACGATGACCGTCAGGGCAGTAGCCGCAGTTGACGCCGGTAAACTCCTCAAGAATGACGTTTTTGTTGCTCGGCGTCGTCGACACAAACGTTTGAGCCGACACTAAGCCGGCAGCCATGATGGCAAAAGCCAAAAGAATAGTTTTTTTCATAATAGTATAAATAATTTAATAATTTGTAATTGCTTTATTGACAATATTATATGCACAAATTACGAAACTTGTGGTATTTGCAAATATATATAAAAAAAACAAATAACCGCAAAAATTTTATCACCACACTGTGAAACGCCATCACACCACACCGACAAAACACTGTACATCAAACATATTGCCACCATACACATCGTGCAAAAAACAGGTTCGCCTCCAGTGTGCGCCGGTACACCAATTCCATCTTCACCTCGCCGCCCACATAGCACCACCTGTCCAGCTCTCTGCGCACAGTCTCTTCCGTTGCGCCCAGGCACAACGCCCTCCATAGGTCCGAGCTCATCAGCGCATCCGCACCCACGTTGAAGGCAAAGTCAGCCAACGCGTCGAACTTGTTCTGCACGTTGCCCGCCAGTCCAAGTCCCTCGAACGCCATTCCTATGGCATGTTCCACGTCCAGCAAATCCTCGGCAAACCACGACTCCGCCTCGGCCAACGTCGCCTTCATACCGCGCCTCACACCCCTCGTATGGCCGTATCCTATGGTCCAATCGCCGTCAACGGCAGCCGCCTCCAAGCGCAGCGGCTCCATGCTTTTGATAAAAAGCTTCCCTTGTTCCGATATCTTCATAATAACATTCTCCTTACTTTCATGCTTTGAGTTTCTTATGGTCGCCCTACGGGCTCTAAATCCTACAAAATCCAACAGAAAATCAAACAAAATAAAAGATTTTGAATAAGATTTTAAAAGATTTTGAGAGAAGCGACCCAAATCACAACAGTTTCTTAAGATAGGTCGGGGCGGCGTGCGCCGCCCCGACCCACAGACATCAGCTGCACACTATCTGAGCCAGGTACTGGCTGCGGCTGCATGTGCCGGCACTGTTGCGGAAGCCGATCCACACGTAAGCCGTGTCGCCGCTCCACGACACCGGATAGGTGTACACAAAGCTGCCGTCGCTGCGCTCTGCCACGTCGAGACGCGTCACCGCCTCGTCCTTGGTCTTGTTGTAGATGCAGAACAGCATGCCATCGTCGGGACGAGCGTTGCCCACGCCGCTGTTGTCTATCCACGACACGTCGCAGCCGCCCGAACCGTTGTCGCTTGCCGTGGCGTTGTCGGCGCCCACCAGGTTGCCGTCGCTCACCCTCACCTTCTGATAGTCCACATCGTACTGCGGATAGGTACCCGTCAACGCGTTGGCCAGGTTGTAGCGCATGGCCTCGTTCTGCGCCGTGGTGCCGTTCTCACGCAGCTTCCAGCCAACGGCAAGAGCCTGGGTGAAGTTCGACAGAAACGAGCCGATAAGTCCGAAGCGGGCACGCTCCGCCAGCTGCAGCAATGTGCGCGGCTGATGCACATGAAGCGCCAAGGCGCGCATCGTAGCCTTGCCCTTCCACGAGGAGCCGATAACCGGCCCCACCTTTCCCGAAAAACCTCCGAGGATTCCTTGTTTAATTTTTGCCATGATTCTTTGAGTTTTTAATGATTATAACTTTTGCGGCATTCTCGCCGCGTTCTCGTCGCCACTCTCCTGCCGGCTGCCGCCGCCGCTGGTTCCGAAGGGTTGCGGACAGCGCCCGGGTCCCTGTCGGGGCGGTGCCTTGGGAGTCCGGAGCATCCCGCGGCTACACCGCCGCTCTTCTCTGTCTTCTGTGGATCCGCCTGTCGGTCGGAGCCTTCGTCGCCACCAGTCGGCGACAGCCTGTCTCGGAGAGAATTGACGATGCAAAGATACATCCCCGAGGCACCCCTCATGGCCGTTTTCGACACCACTTGCCACCCCTTTACACAGTCTTACATCACTTACCACATTCCCCGCCACCCTCCCCCACCCCCGAAACACCCCTTTTTCACCATTTTTCACCCACATTCCTCACAACGAACCCCCACCCCGCCACCACCCTCCCCACAAACAGCATAGATATCAACCCGTTACTCCCAAGAAATACAGAGTGTAGCATGGTACACCAATGTAATGCATCTGATATAGCGTGCAGGATGCACGCGCTTTCAATAACCCCGCATAAGCGCAGCGCGGTGTGGGGTTGGGCAATATCATCCTCAATATGCGTGCCAGCGGCACGCGCCCTCTACCCGAGCCTGAAATAGCCTGAATACGACCAATGTATGTCGTCATGCGCAGGGCACTGATTACCCACACAATAACGAGACAGCTGACATAAGCTCAAAACTGCTGTAACGAGGGCGCGTTTCCCCGAAACGCACGTACACTATGACGAGTCACCCCCACACTGCGCCCTATCGGGCTTGTGCGGGGTTATAGAGGGTCAGCCCCACCAGGGCTATTAAAACCTGCCCTATGCCATATTAGAGCGATTCAATTTAAACAGCCTCTTAAAGATGCTCGCTACAAAAACATCGTGTAATAAACAGGCATGTGCATCACATTGCCCTGCAATACGACCGAAGCCTCGTTCGACAGCACTATCGCCGACCTCACCTTGTAATCCGCGTTGCTCACAAAACGGTCCAACGCGCGGTGTATGCTGTAGTCCTTGCCCGACTTCACCTCGAGCGGCAATATCGACAGCGTGCCGTAGTCGTCAATCATGAAGTCCACCTCGCCCTTCTGCTTGTTGTCGTAATAGAACAGCGGATGCCCGTGAGCCTGAAGCTCCGTCGCCACCACCGTCTCGTACACCGACCCGAGGTTGACGCTCAGCTGGTCGTCCTTCACAGCCGTGACGTTGGTATGAAACAGTATGTGCGACAGCAGCCCCACGTCGTTCATATACAGCTTGAGCAGGTTCTTCCGCGCCGAGGCTATCAGCGGGAACACAGGGTTTGCTATGGCGCGCACCTCCAGCGCCACGCCCGCACTTACAAGATACTCTATCTCGTCCTCGTAGTCACGGGCCGCCCTGCCGCGCTTGTACTCTATATCGTTGAAGTGCAAACGCTTCTTGCGGTTCTCCATATTCGACGGGATAAGGTCGTACACACGCCTTATCTTCAGTTTCTCCGCCATGCTGTACTGCGACGCATCCTCCTTGTACAGGTTGTATATCTCCTCATGCACCTTGCGCACACGGTAGATGTTCTGCTTGGCCATATACTCGTTCACCGCCTGCGGAAGGCCGCCCACAAGCAGGTACGTCTTGAACAGTTCCATGATGCGGCGGTGCAGACCGTCGCTGAGCCCTTCACGCCGTTCAAACTGTTCGCGCATGTGCGCCACCACGTCGTCGCCAACGCCGTTGGCCCACAGGAACTCCTCGAAATCCAGCGGATACATGTGCTGCACCTCTATCCTGCCGCCAGGCACCGACAGGGTCTTATGCAAGGTCACACCCAGCAGCGAGCCACTGGCCACGTAGTTGAAACGCCCGTCATCGCAGAGGAACTTGAGCAGCGTGAGCATCTCGGGATAAGCCTGTATCTCGTCAATGAACACCAAGGTGTTCTCCTTTGTCCCGAGCCTCCTGCCCGCAAACGAGCTCAGCCGCACATAGAAATCCTCCACCCCTCTCACGTCGGCAAACACACGCGCCCCGTCACGGTCGTCGATCATATTAATCTCAACAAAATTGGCGAAAGCGGCCCTGCCCTCATGGCGTATGATATACGACTTACCAATTTGGCGTGCTCCGTCAACTATGAGTATCCTGCTCTCCATCGAACTAAAATACTCTTTCAAAACCAGTTGCATCTTTCTTTTAAGCATACATCTTCATTCTTACACATTGCAAAAATACAACTTTTTCCAATTTTACAAGCACTTTTTTACAACTTTTTCCATTTTTTAGACCCATTTTTTACAACTTTTTCCATTTTTTAGGTACTATTTTCACAACTTTTTCCATTTTTCAGACCCCATTTTCACAACTTTTTCCAATCCCATGATGTTTGATAAGTCCAAACAATTTGGCCATATCATAAAAAAGTCGTATTTTTGCAAATTGAAATAAAGTCGCCAGCAGAACAAATGACTGATTTTATCATCACCATTAACAAGCAAACAACCAAAATTTCTTTTAGTTCTTTTAAAATCTGATTGAGATATTAATTCTGATTGAGATATTAATTCTGATTGAGAGAGATATTAATTCTGATTGAGAGAGATATTAATTC
>JAGCUZ010000014.1 GCA_017962615.1 Bacteroidales bacterium
AAAGACTTCATCGCCAAGGCCGACAAGGATCTGATGTGCACCGGCTTAAAGCGCCTCGAACTTGGTGCCTAAGCCCATCGCCTAAGAAAGATTTACCGCAGAAAGCGCGCCACGCACTGGAGCGCGCTTTCGTCATTTTTGTGCAATATCACCGCGCTCATGAGCAGGCTCCACTTTTTGTGCGAAAACTGACCGCGCTCATGAGCGGAGCCACTGTTTTGACTGAAAACTGACCTCGCTCACGAGCGGAGCGTACTTTTTCATTGAAAATCGACCACGCTCATGAGCGGGGTACATTGTTTGTCCCGGTTCAACATCCTGCTCATGAGCGAGGGCCGTTTTCTGCCCTCTGCCACCCCGTGCAAACTAGCGGAAACCACATAGAGCACAAGCGGAGAACATCGCACATGCGCAATGCCCTCCGCTCGCTATCCATTCAATAATATTGTTATCGCATGCCGTCCCATTGTCGTTTTGTTACAAGATAAAACTCGTAATCTTCGATAATGTATTTTGCATAAAATTCGTTATCCTCACAATCCTCCCTTGGCTTAACCATAGAAACTTTCTGTTTCTTTCCATTACATATTGCATCGTATGTATAGTAGTCAATGTGTCCTTTCCAACTTATATTGTAAGTGTACAAGTCTTGATAAACAGGCTTTCCTTTTTTGTAGGTAAAGTCTGCAATATAGATATTGACAGCATCTTCTACAAGATATCGTGCAGGCCAATCTGCATAATCAAGCTGTGTGCCATTGTATATCACTCCAACGATATACAAGGTGTCTTTTGATGTTGTTTTCGGAGCGCCGAGCTGAGCAAACGCTGCGGCGGACATCATCATTGCCAGTCCGAGAGTGAGAAATTGTTTCATAATTTGTCCTTCCTTTTAATTGTTTGTACATATTCAAAAAAGAAGCGTGGCTCAAATACACGTCTTCTTCAAACGGAGGTTGTAGGAAAGGACCTTTGGACGAGAAGGTGTAATCGCTCCACGCTGAATACGTGAAACCTTACACATGCTCTGCGTCCGAAGAGGTTCCTACATTCCCGTTTGCAGAAGCAAGTATAGCGCTTCATTGATTTCCTTATGAAATCGACTGCAAAGATACGACATTTTCTCCATGTGGCAAAATTTTTGTATCTTTGCACGCGTAAAACTATGGCGAAGAAACAGAAATACTACGTGGTGTGGCAGGGCAAGAAGCCGGGCATCTACACCGACTGGGATGCATGCAAGGAGCAGGTCGTGGGCGTGCAGGGGGCGCAGTACAAGGGTTTCGACAGCATGGCCGAGGCCGAGGCGGCGATAAAGCTGCCGTATAGCAGCGTGGTGCAGTCGAGTGGGGCGAATGGGGTTAATGGATCGAATGGGCATCAGAGTGGGTGTCTCGTCATCGACGAGAACGGCATGACTGCCGTGAAGCCCGGCACCGATAATCCGCCCGTGCTCGACGCGCTGGCTGTCGATGCCGCCTGCAGCGGCAACCCCGGCGTGATGGAGTACCAGGGCATCTACATCCCCACGCGCACCCGTGTCTTCCACTACCGTGCCGAGAAGGGCACCAACAATATCGGCGAGTTCCTGGCCATAGTGCACGGCCTGAGCTACCTCAAGAAGCACCGCCTCAACCAGATCATCTACAGCGACTCCGTCAACGCCATCAGCTGGGTGCGGCAGAAACACTGCAAGAGCAAGCTGCCCGAAGACGCCTCGACCGCCGAGCTGTGGGACTATATCCACCGCGCCGAGAACTGGCTCAGCACCAACAGCTACACCACCGAGATACGCAAGTGGGATACCGACAGCTGGGGCGAGATACCGGCGGACTTCGGCATAAAATAGGGCTAATGGGTTTAATGGGCAGAATGGGCATGAATACTCGAAACCTTCGCTTCCGCAGTAATCGCGTGCGCGACATCCTGAGCCTCTTCCACGAGGAGCTGGACGGCATGTACGGCAGCGGCGAGGTGGGCGTGTTCCTCGACATGCTCTTCGAGGCCTTCCTCGGGTGGGACAAGGTGCGGCTGCTGACCTCGCGGGAGCAGACCATCGACCAGAGCGACCTGCTGCGCTTCTACTGGGCGCTCGAAGACCTCAAGCAATACCGCCCCATCCAGCATATCATAGGCTACACCGACTTCTGCGGCTGCCGCATCGCCGTTTCCTCAGATGTTCTTATCCCTCGTCCCGAAACCGAGGAAATGGTTGAATGGATAGTGGGTAGTGGGCAGTGGGCAGTGGGTAGCATTCTCGACCTTTGTACTGGCAGCGGGTGCATACCCATTGCTCTGAAGAAAGCGTTCCCGCAGGCCGATGTGACAGCGGTGGAGGTCTCGCCCGCGGCATTGGATATGGCTCGACAGAACGCCATAAACAACGATGCAGCAATTGAGTTTATCCAAGCCGACATCCTCACTCCCCAATTCTCAATTCTCGATTCTCAATTCTCAATTATTACCAGCAATCCTCCGTATGTCATGGAGTGCGAGCGCGCCCAGATGCAGCGCAATGTGCTCGACTACGACCCTGCCTTGGCGCTCTTCGTCCCCGACGACGACCCGTTGCGGTTCTACAAAGCCATAGCGGCTATTGCCAAGAAACACCTTGCCGAGGACGGCCTTTTGGTGGTGGAGATAAATGAAGCCCTGGCCATGGAATCCAGTAAAGTGATGGCGGCTGCCGGTTTCACCCCCACCATCCATAACGATTTCCGCGGCAAGGCTCGCTGGATATCCGCCGTTAGGGTTATTTAACAGAACATTATTAACAAATGTGAAAAAATAGTAGTATCTTTGCACCTGTTTTTGCGCCCTACATAGGGCTATATACGCATGAAATCCAATATGATAGGAGTGATAGGCGGTGGCAGCTGGGCTACCGCAATTGTAAAAATACTACAAGAAGACAAGAGCAGGGAGATAGGCTGGTGGGTGAGAAGTGCTGACATGAAAGAGAGCTTGAGCCGCGACGGACGCAACCCGCGCCACCTGCCGTCGGTGCGCCTCGACGCCTCGCGACTGCACATCACCAACGACCTCAACGAATTGCTTTCGCAATACGATCTGCTGTTGCTGGCCGTGCCGTCGGCATACCTGCACGACGTGCTCTCTCTGGCACCGGCCGAAGCCTACAAAGGGAAACGTATCATCTCGGCAGTGAAGGGAACCATCCCCGACTGCTGCTCCAGTGTATCGAACTATCTTGAGAACCAACTCGGTATCGACAAAGACGACATCTGTGTAGTGAGCGGCCCGAGCCATGCCGAGGAGGTGGCGGCCTGTATGCCTACCTTCATCACCGTGGCGTCGCGCAATACGCTTTTCGCCGACGAGGTGGCCGATATGCTGCGATGCAGCTACTGCCACACCTCGGTTACCGACGACATCGAGGGCATAGAGCACTGTGTGCTGGCCAAGAACATCTACGCTATTGCCGCCGGCATCTGCCAGGGATTGGGCTATGGCGACAACCTGAACGCCGTCCTCACAAGCGCCGCACTGCGCGAGATAGGCGGTCAATTGGACAAATACATCCCCCACGAGGGGCGCCGGATGGAGGACTACAGCTACCTCGGCGACCTGATGGTGACCTGCTGGTCGGGCCACAGCCGTAACCGCGCCCTCGGCGTGGCAGTGGCCACGGGCAAACGTCCGCAGACCGTCTTTGCACGCACCGGCAGCGTAGCCGAAGGCTACTTCTCGGTGAAAAATATGCACACCATCTACGAACGCCTCGGCGACAGCGCAAGCATTCCCATAGCCGAAGCGGTATACCGCATACTCTACGAGGGAGCCAACCCCCGCAAAGAGGTGGAGTATCTGATAAACAACGTCTTCTAATGACCTTCGACGACATCCGCCCCTACACCGACGCCGAAATACCGGAGGCATTGCGAAGAATAACCGAGTGGAGCGACTTCCAACAGGCAATCCGCTTCATATATCCCGACGGCGACATCTCGCAGATAAAGAAGAACCTGCTCGGCATCACCTCGGTCCACCAATTGCAGGCCACGCTGATGAACGATGCCATACGCCGCATCATAGCCACCACCACCGACGGCTTCACCTACTCGGGGCTGCACAACCTGCGCCGCGGCGCGGCATACCTTTTCGTTAGCAATCACCGCGACATCACCCTCGACGCCTTCCTGCTGCAGCACCTGCTGCTCGAGCACAAAGGCGATACGTCGCACATCGTCTTCGGCGACAACCTGCTCTCGCTGCCCATCATGACCGACCTCTTCCGCAGCAATAAACTGATACAGATGCCGCGCGGCGGTAATCCGAGGGCGTTCTACAACAGCCTACACCACTTGTCGGAATACCTCACCGACCTCGTCACCGTGCAGCACCAGTCGGTATGGATTGCACAGAAGAACGGCCGTGCCAAGGACGGAGTGGACACCACGGCACCCGCCATGATCAAGATGCTGACCCTCGGCGGCGGAAAAGATGCCATGCAGACCCTTGCCAACCTGCACATAGTGCCTGTAAGCATAAGCTACGAGTGGGACCCCTGCGACACCATGAAGGCCACCGAGTTGTATCTCAGCAGGCAAGGCAGCTACCAGAAGGCCAAGGACGAAGACCTGAAAAGCGTGGTGATGGGCATCATCGGCCCCAAAGGTCACGTGCACCTGAATATCGGAGTACCCCTGAAGCCAGCCGAACTCAATCCTGGCAACGGGCTTACCCTCGCAGAGCACGTGGCAACCCTGTTGGACAAGCGCATCCGCAAAGGCTACCAGCTAATGCCCACCAACTATATAGCACACAGCCTGCTTACCGGCAAGGAGATGCATGGGCGCTTCACCCAGCGCGACAAAAAACTGTTCCTCGCACGCCTCGACACCATCGCCAACCCAGAGGTAAGGCAGATAATGCTCGAGACCTACGCCGCTCCTGTGGCGCCAATAAAAACTAACTAAAGAACTTCCCGTCGAAACCAAGCAGATACACGCGCTCCGTGGCACGTGTGAAAGCGGTGTAGAGCCACCGCAAATACTCGCGGTCGAGTGCCATATCTGGAGGCAGAAAGCCTTGGTCTACAATCACCGTGCGCCACTGTCCGCCCTGGGTTTTGTGACACGTGAGGGCGTAGGCGAACTTCACCTGCAAAGCGTTGTAGTAGGGGTTCTGGCGCATCTCGCGCAGGCGGTCGGCCTTGTGCGGCAAATCGGTATAATCTTCCATCACATTGGTATAGAGCCGGCTCTGCTCTTCGGAAGTGAGCGACGGCGACTCGCTATAGAGGGTCGAAAGCATCAGTTTGCAGTCGCGTGGCTGCTCGTCAGGATAGTCGACGAACCTCAGAGTGGCGTCGGCAAAGCGAAAGCCATAAAGCTCCTGCACATTGCGCACGCTCAGCACCTCCACAATGTCGCCGTTGGCGATAAAACCTATCGTGCTGTCACTGTCGAGCCAGTAATAGTTGTTCTTCACCACCATAAGGTAGTCGCCGGCATT
>JAGCUZ010000015.1 GCA_017962615.1 Bacteroidales bacterium
AACCCCCCGATTTTGGTATATAGAACGTAAATCGTAAGTATATAGTTGATAAGGAGTTGGTTGGACCAACTCCTTGTGTACTCTTTACCTTCTCTATATGTACCCTTTATTTGCGTTGTTTTAGGGGTGCAAAAGGGAAACAAAAGGGGTGCAAAAGGGAAACAAAAGGGGTGCAAAAGGGACACAAAAGGGGTGAGAGAGGGGTGCAAAAGGGGTGGGAAATGGACTGGATGGGAGTGGAAGGGATGGGTGTACAGCAGCCTTGTCGCGTACCTGTCGGCACGCTTTGATATGGGTATGACAGATGGCACGGCACTGCGCTGCGCTGATACCGTGTTATGCAAGGTCATGTCCCTGTCGGGACATAGAAGAGACGTGTCGTACAATTATGCCGTGCCGTTGGCGCTCATGATGCCATGCAGTAGTACATCTGCACCAAGCGTCCCGGCAGGGACACTACTTTGCTTAACACCGTACAAGCCGTAAGGCGCAGTGCGGTGTTAGTCGGAATCTATCCATGCGTGCCGATAGGTACGCGACAGACTACAGTACTGTGTATATATCTGTAGCCATCTTCCCAAATTTTGTCTATGGTTTGTGGGGCTCTTTCTTTACTTTACCCGGCGGCAGAGGAATGCGGCGGGGTGATGGTGCAGGGTTGTGGCTATGAGGTACAGCTCGCCGCCTTCGTGCAGGCGGTATTGCCGAAGGATGCTTTCGGCGCTGGCGGGGTGGTTGCGGCTTATGACGTGCAGGCTGTTGCCTGCGCCGTGCTTCGCAAGGGCCGCTTTTATCGACTTGGTGTCGAGGCGCAGCTCCTCAAGCAGGCGGAATATCCGGCCGGGGAAGTCGCCGACCATCTCGTCGGAGGTGTAGAGGTGGGTGTTGGGCGCCAGCTTGTACACGCCGTACCACTGGCACAGGCTTCGGTAGGCTCCGCCTTTGAGGAGGGCGGCGTGGGGCTCGTAGAGGTACTGGCGGACGTTGCTGTCGGCGTAGGTGGCCACGGCGGCGGCCTCCTGCTGCGGGCTGAACTGGTTGCGGTGCAGGGTATGCCCGTCCTTGTCGAGGTCTACGCACACTATCAGCGGCTCTTCGGCTTGGTTGGTGTTTGTGCTGCACAGGAATAACAGCTCCTTGCATTCGCCGCCAACGGCAACGACGTGCACTTGGCTTACGTGTTGCAACTGCCGTGTGGCACCGACGATGTCGGCCATTGGCGAGGCTTTGACCATAAGGTATCGGCAGTGGCCGAGGAGGAGCGGCAGGTGGCCGAGGATGTTGGGCGTGCATTGCTCGAAGGCTACCGTCTTTGCGCCGTGGCTGTCGCGCCGCGCGGGGTCGACGTAGATGATGTCGTAGGGCTGCGGCTGACCGGCAAGCCACTGGATGCCGTCGGCGCAGTGGCACCGTAGGTTGTCGAGCCCCATGGCATCGAAATTATACTCGGCATAGGTGCATAGGTCGGCGTTCTGCTCAACGTAGTCGACGTTGGCGCCGCTCAGGGCGAAGTGCATGCTGTCGATGCCCATGCCGCCTGTAAGGTCGGCAATGCGCAGGGGTTGGCCGTCGGTTACAGCCGCGGCCAGTGCGGCTTTATATTGTGCGGCGGCCTGTGAGGAACTTTGCTCGCGGTTGAGGCGCGGCGGATAGAGGAAGCGTCCGTCAGCGCAGAGGGCGGGCCATTTGGTGCGTGCCTGCCTGTGGCCTTCGAGCTGCTGCGCCACCAGCTGCATGTCGATGCCCGGGTGGCGCTGCCGATGCAAAAGCAACTGCACGGGATCATCGTCGATATGGTCCCGTGCAAATGCGAGGGTCGTTTCTATGCTTTCGCGGGTCAAATGGAAATAGATGCGATAGAAGGGATAGATACGATAGAAGTGATAGATGCTATAGAGGGGATGGGTTAGTATATCCCTTCTTCGTGCAGTTTGCGGAGGCGTTCAACCACCATGGGGCGGTCTTCCTTGTAGGTGACGCCGAACCAGCTGGCGGTGGTGCGCAGCACGCGCATCTTAGCATAGCCGCTGTTGATGAAGGTGTTGACGGCAAAGGGTATGTAGTATTCCGACTTGAGCTCGTTGCCGTGTTCCTTGAGGAAGTCGACAAAGAGTTTCTCGCTCTCGACGAAGTAGTCGGGCGTGAAGCCGAAGAGGTTCATCGATACGATGGTGTCGGGCTGTAGCGGGTGCATGGAGCCGTCGGTGTCTTTGTATTCTATGCCGTTGGCAGTGCGGCCAATGCTGGTGCGCTCGGTCATCCCAATCAGGTAGTTGTCGGCGTCGATAGAGCAGACACCGCGCGACACGGTGCCGTTCTCGCTGAGGGTGTTCTCGAGGCGGTAGCCCACCATGCAGTAGTTGCCTTTGCCGCCCTCGAGGGTGCGCAGGTGGTCGCCCATCACGCGGAAGGCGTCGGCGCCGTAGAAGTCGTCGGCGTTGATGATGGCGAAGGGCTCGTGCACTGCATCCTTGGCCATGAGAATGGCGTGGTTGGTGCCCCAGGGTTTCTCGCGTCCTTCGGGAACGCTGAAGCCTGCTGGCAGCTTGTCGAGCTCCTGGAATACATATTCCACCTCTATCTTGTTGCCGAAGTGGGCGGCGTTGATTTTGGCTTTGAACTCCTGCTCAAAGCTGTGGCGGATGACGAACACCACTTTGCCGAAGCCGGCGCGGATGGCGTCGGTGATGCTGTAGTCCATGATGATTTCGCCGTTGGGGCCAACGGCATCCATCTGTTTCAATCCTCCGTAGCGGCTGCCCATGCCGGCTGCCAGAACTAATAATGTTGGTTTCATATTTTGATTTTTAAACGTTAATTTCATTTTAATAAATCTCATCAATCAAATTTAAATAGTTTCTTAATTAATGGTTAATTAATGGAAATTAACGTTAAAACAATATGTTAGCGTCGTTGTTTGAAGAATTCTTTCATGAGGGTTTCGCATTCGTCTTTGAGGACTCCTGCCGTCAGCTGTGTCTTTGGGTGGAGCATGGCGCGGCCCAGGGTGCTGAAGGCTCCGCGCTTGGGGTCGTCGGCACCGTACACGATGCGTCCTATCTGCGTCCATCCCGCCGCTCCGGCACACATGCAGCAGGGCTCCACCGTCACGTAGAGCGTGCACTCGGGCAGGTATTTGGCGCCAAGGTACTCGGCGGCTGCGGTGAAGGAGAGCATCTCGGCGTGGGCCGTCACGTCGTTGAGCCGTTCGGTGTTGTTGTGGCCGCGTGCTATTATCTGGTCGCCGCATACTATTACCGCGCCGATGGGTATCTCGTCCTCGGCCATGGCCTGGCGGGCTTCGCGCAGGGCTTGCTGCATGTAGTATTCGTCGGGGTTATCGAAGATTGACATCTGTAAAGCGTTTCAGGTCTTTGCCTATGTATTCAAATTTGCGTTGTATGCGTGTTATATCGCCGTTCTGCTGGTACACCTCTATCGACGGCATAATGCAGTTGCCTATGGGCTGGTATTCTTCGTAGGCGCGCCAGTCTATCTGGTCGATGCTGTTGCCTTCGACGGCGTTGCCGTTGCGTGTGTCGAGCTCGTCGATGAAGAAGAGCAGGCCGCTCTGCTTCTCGAAGATATAGTAGCGGTCGTGGCGCGTCTTGGCCTGTGCGTATACGCGGTACACGCGGTGGCCGTTGTAGTCCCACTCGCCGTCGTAGCGCAGCGTTATGCCGCCCGACTCCCATTCGTAGAGGGGGCTGTGGAAGTCGTAGGCCGACGCTTCGCGCTCGTAGTCCATCTCCGACAGCTTGTCCCACTGCCGCGTCTCTTTGTTGTAACGCTGGAAGGTGCCGTAGCCGTCGCGGTAGTAGGCCAGCAGGCGGCGCCCTTTGTACACTATCTCGGTCATATAGTATTCGGGTGCGGCGTGCCAGTGGTGCATGTAGAGGGTGTCGGCCGGTGTGCTGCGTTTGGTTATCGCGCAGGTTATGTGCAGGGTGCTGTCGCTGCTCAGAGCCTTGTAGTTGAGTATGTCGAGGTAGCGTTCCACAACCATCACCGCCGAGTCGGTGTAGCTCTTGCCGTTGTACACGACGGGCTGCTGGGCTTTGAGGGTACAGGTGGCTGCGAGGATGGCAATGGCTGCGGCTGCCGTGCGCAGTAAGTACGAGGGGCTGTGCATGGTATTCATGGTTATAGGGGTTTTGTTATGGGGTGCGACAGGCGGGGTATGGAGAAGGGGAGGGAGCAGGGCTGGTCGAGTGTCACGGTGGTGTACTGCAAGGCGAAGCTGCCGCTCATCACGGCGCAGGAGGCGTTCACGTCGAGCCTGCGGGCGAACATCTGGCTTGCCAACGGCTCGAAGCGGCTGTAGTTCACGTGTATGTGCTGGCGTGGGGCGGCGGTGCGCAGGTCGGTGCTGGATATGCGCCTGAGGTCGGCAATCTGTTCGGTGACGGTCTGGCGCGTGGCGTTGGCTGCTGTGATGTCCGAGGGGCTGTCGCCGAGGATGAGGGCCTGCATCGTGGGGTAGTCGATGTCGATGCCCCACTGTTGCGCGAGTTGGTCGTAGGTGGTCATCAGGTGGCTGTTGTTCATCTTGATGTAGAACTGCACGGAGTCGGGGGTGAGGAGAATGCGCCCGAGTTCTATCAGCTTGTTGGCTGATATCCAGATGGCGCTGTCGCGGTGTATGCGCACTTGTCCGTTGAACTGCATGCCTTGTATTTCGCAGGTGAAAGAGCCTGTGAAGGTGTTGTATTGCAGCGCCTCGGGTTGGGCTGTAGCGGCGGGGGCGGGCACAGTGTCGAGGTCGACCACATCGCCTATCGGCGCCTGTGGCTGGCGGTGGCAGCCGCAGGCGAGTGCGGCGGCCAAGAGGGTGGCTATTATAAGGCGGCGGGGCATTGCTATTAGTTCTAAGTTTTAAGTTCTAAGTGGCTGGCGCGGTTGAGGGGATAGATATGATAGAGGGGATAGATGCGATAGAGGGTGTGGGCGAACTATTAATTCTTAATTTTTAATTCCCCATAATGGCATTATAGTGGTTGAGGATTGTTTTGGAGGGGGTCTCGGAGGGGCGGCTGAGGTCGACGGCTTGCTGTATGTATTTCTTTGCCTCGTCGCGGCGGCCCATCTTGTGCAGTATCCAGGCGTAGGTGTCGAGGAAGGATATGTTCTTGGGCTCGGCGGCTATGGTCTTGCGCGACAGCTGCTCGGCCTTGTCGAGTTGTTGTCCCTGCTCGGCCAGCTCGTAGGCGTAGTTGTTCAGCATCCACATGTCGTCGGGGTGCTTCTTCAGGTAGGCTTCGTAGGTGGCGAATGCTTCGTCAAACTGGCCGTTGGAGTAGAGGCTGTTGGTCAGCAGCATGTAACACTCCGACTCGAGGTAGCCCTTGTTGAAGCCTACCATGGTGCAGCGTCGCAGCAGTTTGATGGCTTCGGCATGGTCCTTCTTTGCATCGGCATCGAGTGCCAGTGTGTAGTAGGGCAGGGTGTGGGTCGGAAACAGCCGGTTGGCCCTCTTGGAGTATTGCTGCAGCTGGTCGCGGTAGCTGCTGTCGTTGTTTTGGTACACCAGGTTGCTCATGCTTATAAGCAGCCCTTCCCACAGCAGGTACTGGCTGCTATCGCGCCCTATGGCCGTCAGGTACTGCGGCACGGCGTCTTTGTAGCGTTGCAGCAGGAACAGCAGGTTGGCGTAGGTGTCGGCGTAGCTCGAGGGGTCTTCGCACTGTGCTATGGCCGTCTCCATCAGCGCGCTGGCCTTCTGCGACTGGCTGCCCATGAACTCTTCGAGGCTGTAGAAGCTTCGCAGCAGGCTGATTTTCTCGCTGCAAGGCAGCGCAGGGTTGGCAAAGCCCCGTTGCAGCTCTTGGTAGGCGGCCTCGGGCTGGTGCGTGGTCTTGTAGTAGTTGGCCAGCGATATGTGTATGTATTCGTCGTCGGGGTCGGCGGCCAGTATCTTGTCGTAATACTGCTTTGCGGCCGTGTAGTTCTTCTGTTTCATGCAGCTCTCGGCAAGCATGGCGTTGTACTTCTTGTCCTGCGGCATCGCCGCGGCCAGGGCCTCTATCTCTTTCAGTCCTTTGTCGGGTTTACCCAGGGCTTCCCACAGTCGCTGTTTCTGCAGCGATATGGGCTCGGTTACCCCCGTGAGCCGCTCCACGCGGTTCAGCGTCTCGATGGCTTTGGGCAGGTTGCGGTCGGATATGTAGGCGTTAGACAGGTCGTAGTAGTAGTCGAGTGTGGTGGGGTTCTGTGCCACGAGGCTTTCGAGCAGTTGCGTCAGCAGGTGTGTCTGATGGCTCGCCTCGTAGAGGCTGGCCAGGTGCAGCTTGTACCATTTGTTGTTGGCGTCGAGGGTCACCGCCTGGCGTGCCGTCACTATGGCGCTGTCGATGCGCTGCTCGTCGGCCATGATGCGGCTCAGTTCGTAGTAGGCCGCGGCGCATGTGGCGTCGTCGCGCAGCACACGGCGGTAGATGGCTGCCGCCTCCTTGTTGTTGCCAAGCTCTTGCTGCATCTTGGCCTCCACTATGGCAACTTCCTGGTTCAGCCGCTCGGTGGTGGTCTCCACTATAGGCTGGCGGGTGTACTTGCCCTGTGCGGGCGTGGCTGCGCCCTTGCCGCTGCGGCATCCCGCCGCTGTCATCGCAAGAATCACACAGCCAACCATTGCCGCCGCCTGTATCTTCGTCCTGTATTTTATAATACGCGTAATCATTATTACTTTTTTTGCACCTTAATTAACAGCAAAATTGCAAATTTGGTATGTCAACAAAAACAAAAAAAATCAAAAAAATTAATTTTTAGTTTGCTATACCAATAATTTGTTTTATATTTGCAGTTGATAAAGTATAACCCCAAATTCCCTCTATATAGCATCTAATGTGCTTTATATGAGTGAAATATTATGATGTGACATTAAAATTATTTATTAATCAAAACCCAATTTACCAATGAAAAAAACATTAATGGTTTTAAGTTTTGCGCTTTGCGCCACCTTCGCAATCGCACAAACTAAGGCTCCGGCGGTATCTCGTGCCGACATGCCGATGAAGGCCACGATGTCCTCCTCTTCTGTCGAGGGCACCAACAATGGCTACAAAGGTTCCATCTTCACAAAGGTGGGTGAGCTGATGTCCTGCGACTTCTCAGTCGACAACAGCGGCTACACCACCGGAACTCTCTCCGCCAGCGACCAGGTCGATGGTACTGCTGTCTCTGGACATTCGCAGACCGCTTACCACGCCACTTGGCATCGTATGGGTGACACCACCAGCGCTACCTGCAACGCTCTGCGTAGCGCCGGTCAGTATCCCGCCACCTTCGGCCAGACCCGTGGTTTCCGTTCCCTCAACGGTTTCGACTCCGAGACCCCGATGGCCGGTATTATGGTTATGACCATGCAGGATCAGATTAGCGACTGGGGCGGTCATGGCTCCATTGCCAACTTCAATGCCTACATTGGTTTCCCCTCGTTCTCTACTGTAGGTTCCGCCGTCGTCGACGTGAAGTTCTATCAGTACTATCGTTGCTTCAACTACGATAAGAACTATATCGACTACAGCACCAATGGTACCACCTGGAACTCCTTCGAAATCAACGTGCGTGGTGTCGATGTGGCTGGCAACAACTCCCGTCTCGGTTGGTTGACCACCACCATGCCCCTCACCCTTGCCAACCAGGCCAACGTCAGCGTCCGTATCCGTTGGGCCAGCGATAACAACACCGGTGGTGCTTACGGTTACTACTGGTTCATCGATGACGTGAAGGTCGTCGGTGGTCCCGCCAACCGTTTCCGCGTCTCTCAGCAGGAGTACTTCGAGGGTTTCTATCAGCTGATGCCCAAGGACCTCCAGCTCCCCATGGTGTGGGCTTGCGAGTATGCCAACACCGGTAGCGTTACCCAGAACAGCATCACCGCTAAGATTCACACCAGCGGTGTGGGCAACAACACCTTCACCCAGGCTGCTTCGAAGAACGGCGGCAGCGCCACTGCCGATGCTACCGACTATCACACCATCAGCATCGACCCCCTGAGCTTCTACAATGACAGCGCCTCTTCGCACGGTGCCGGTTACTATGCCGCTCCTTCGGGCGATCAGAACGCTTCGCTTCCCACCAGCAGCACCGGTGTCGGTAGAGTCTACTCCGACCTCACCAGCGCCAACATCACCCACGTCTATGGCGACACCGCCACCTTCGACACTGTGGCTTACACTGTCAACAAGGGCAACGGCGCCAACAACTCGTCCAGCTATGGCAACGACGGCGAAGGCCGCGTTTGGGGCCGCGACAACGGTATCATCCGCAAGTTCAGCTACTGGACCTACGGCGTTACCCCGGGCAGCGGTTCTTCTGATTGGTTTGTCTCCCACGACCCCGATGAGGTGCTCTGGAGCACTGAGGGTTATCAGGTGTGGATCCACTATGTGACGGGTAACAACGTCCCCAACGATTGGGTAATCCGTGGCGTCGAACTCGTCGCTTCCACCTTCCCGGGCATGGCCGAGGCCGGTGCAAAGGTCTCCGCTGTTCTCCGTGCTGATAGCACCGATGGTAGCAACTCGATCTGGTTCAACACCATCGAGACTGGTGCCGGTGTCCACACCGTCACAGCCGCCGAGCTCAACAACACCAACAACCTTGAGTACCTCACCCACGGTAACTACAACACCGTCTATATCCCCTTCCCCGAGCAGCCCGTTCTGCAGCCCAACACTGCCTACCGTGCTGGCTACGCCCTCGAAGAGGACGGCTTCTTCTCGGTTGCCGCTAACGGAACCTACTACTACAACCTCTCCGACACCTCGGTTATTTATTTCGACACCACTGCTGGTCTCCAGCAGTTCGGCCACACCTTCGGCGTTGCCAACGCTCACTCCATCATCATGGTTGACCCCCACGACAACGGTCTCCACTGGATGGGCAGCTCGCCGATCTATCCTATGATTCGTCTGGTTGTTGGTCCCGCTCAGGTCATCCCCACCTACACCATCAACTTCCAGTGCGGCGACGGTGGCGCAATCATGGACAACAACTACGATGTCCTCTGCGACCGCTCCACCACTGTTGCTGAAGGTTCGCAGCACCGCTACATCATCATGCCCGACCAGGGTTATATTGTCGACAAGGTCTACTACGATGGTCAGGAAGTTGAGTACACCACCGTCGAAGGCGAGGATGGCAACTACGGTATCTATGAGATCACCAACATCACCGCCAACCACTCCCTCCGTGCTACATTCCTCGAGGATGGCGGCAACCATGGTAGCATCAACACCTGCGACGGTGTCAGCATGAAGCTCCAGCCCAATCCTGCCACCTCCAATGTGCGCCTCACCATCAGCGGTGTCAGCGGCATGGTCGACTTCGCCCTCATCGACATGAGCGGCCGCGTCGTCACCAGCAGCAAGCTCAATGCTGAGAACGCTCAGGTCATCGACCTCAGCAATGTTGCCAAGGGTGCCTACTTTGTCCGCATCACCAACAGCAACATCAGCAAGGTTGAGAAACTCATCGTCCGCTAATAGCTGACGTACATAAAGCGGCGGCGCAAGCCCCCGCAACAACCATGGCAGCCTCCGTGCTGCCACAGCCAGAGCCCGACATCCGTCGGGCTCTGGCTTATTAATAAGCCGCCCATAGGCGCCCATAGGACAGCCTAAGCACCCCTAGGATTCCCTAGGCTATCCTAGGTCCCCCTAGGCCTGCCCAGTTCTTCTAGTAGCACTAGTGGAACTAGTGCCACTAGTGCTACTAGTACTCCGCGGCAGTTTACCGCGCCAGCCACTTAAAACTTAGCACTTATAACTTAAAACTTAGCACTCCCCCTCAGTATCCCCTTGCGGTATACCGTGGCGGCCAGCCGTGCGGCCACGGGCACTGAAACGGCCAGAATAGCCATCGACAGTACTGCCTGCCATGTAGGCACGCCAAAGGGCAGGCGCAGCATCATGGCCACCGGCGAGGTGAACGGTATCATCGACAGCCATACGGCCAGCGGGCCGCCCGGCGAAGCCTGTATAAGGGGAAACAGCAGCAACGGCAGCAGCAGCGGGAAGGTGAGCGGCAGTATGAACTGGCTGTAGTTGCCCTCGCGGTCCAGTACCGAGCCCACGGCCGCAAAGATATTGGCGTACAGCAGGTAGCCCAAAAGGAAGCAGAGGGCGAACAGCGGTACTATCGTGCCGAAGTTAATCTTCGCCAAGCCTTTGACGGCTTCGGGCAGTGATGCCGTCTCCTGCAGGGCTTTCATCTGCGCCACGGCCTCGGGCCCTTTGGTGGCCAGGCTTTGCATCTGCTCCTGCCGGGTGGCCAGTTCGAAGAGGTCGCTGTTGGCCGACCGTATGGCACCTATTGCGGCGCCTGTCAGTATTATCCATAGAATCAGCTGTGTAAGGCTTACAAGGGCTATGCCCGTCACCTTGCCGGCCATAAGCTGGAAGGGGCGCAGGCTCGACGCAAGCACCTCCACGATGCGGTTGCCTTTCTCCTCCATCACGCCGTTCATGACCTGCGAGCCCCAGAGGAATATGGCCAGGAATATAACGAGTCCAAGTATCAAGGCCATGACGGTCTTCAGTTGCCGGTGGTTGTCGCGGCCTGTCTCTATGTCGCGCGTGTGAAGGGCTATATTGGTGTGGGTTATGGCGTGGTAGTCTTCCTGCGATATGTTGTGGACGTCGAGCAGTATGTTGTTGACGAGTATGCGCTGCAGCTGAGCGTCTATGTCGCTGCGCACGGCGGGCTCAAGAGCACCGGCACGGCTGTATAGAAAGGCATCGGTAGGTATCGTGGTCTCGCGGGCAGGGATGTGCAGGATGGCGCCGCACGCCTCGTTGTCGAGCTGTCGGCGCGCGTAGTCCATGCTGCCGGCATCGCGGTAGCTGATGTTCTTGCGGTTTGAGAAGCTGCTCTGAAACAGGCTCGTCTCGTCGACCACCAGCACCACAGAGCTCTTTGCAGGCCTCGAGGCGAGGTATACAGGCAGGGCGTAGCAAGCAGCCAACAGCAGCGGTATGAGCAGCGTGAGCACCCAGAAACTTGTTTTGCGCAGGCGCGTGGTGTATTCGCGGCGTATTACAAGGAGTATCTTTTTCATGGCATCCTATTCTTGGTTGGAATTGTCTGGCCCTCTCTATTGTATCTATGTGCGTCAGCCCACTTAAAACTTAGAACTTATAACTTAAAACTAATATTTCACTCTCTCGATAAATATGTCGTTCATGGTTGGCAGCACTTCGTTGAAGGCCACTATGCGGCATTGCGGCATTAGTTTTGCGATAAGGTCGTTGGCATCCTGTCCGTCGCCGGATAGTTCAAGCAGCATCTCCGTGTTGCCGCAGTGCGATGCAACGCTCAGCGTCTTGGCATAATCGGGCAGCTGCGGTGCCTTGTCGGCCGTCTCTGTGCGGTATACCACTTTGTAGCGGTTGGTGCGGTGTGCCTGCCTTATCTGGTCTACCTCGCCCGCCAGCACCACGTGCGAGGTGTCGAGGAGGGCTATCTCGTTGCACAGCTCTTCGACCGACGACATGTTGTGCGTTGAGAGTATCACCGTGGCACCCTCGTCGCGCAGCTGTAGTATGCACTCCTTGAGCAGCGCGGCGTTGACGGGATCGAAGCCGCTGAACGGCTCGTCGAAGATAAGCAGTTCGGGGCGGTGCAGCACGGTTACTATGAACTGCAGCTTCTGCTGCATGCCCTTCGACAGTTCGCCCACCCGGCGGTTGGCCCAGGCGCTCAGTTCGAACCTGTCGAGCCATGTGTGCAGCCTTGCCTCTGCCTCGCGGCGTGGCACACCCTTCAGCTGGGCCAGGTACAGCGCCTGCTCGGCCACCTTCATCTTCTTGTACAGGCCCCGTTCCTCGGGCAGGTAGCCTATGTGCTCTGCATCGTCGGCACACAGTGGGTGGCCGGCGAAGAGTACCGAGCCGCTGTCGGGCGTCAGTATGCGGTTCACTATGCGCAGAAGTGTTGTCTTGCCGGCACCGTTGGGACCGAGGAGCCCGAAGATGTGCCCCCGCTTCACATGCAGCGACACGTCGTCGAGTGCCACGTGGGAGTTGAAACTCTTGCTTATATGTTCAATACGAATCATTCAGAATCATTTTTCCGAGATCTTGTGTCGGATTTTGAAGGATTTCGAGGCCGACCAAGAACAAGTATCACCGTCTCGGCGGCAAGGAACAGCAGCGCTGCCGCCAGGCACCATTTCCACAGGGTTGTGCCGTTGTTGCGGCTGCGTATATACTCGTCGAGGGGTTTCTCGCTGTTGGCCACCACCGAACAGGACGAGAGGTTGTAGTCGTCAATCATGTGCTGTATGTCGCTGCGGTTGTAGAAGCGCATCTGCGACTCTTCGCGGCCGTAGTTGAACGCCAGCCCTTGGAAGGGTTGGTCGTCCATCAATAGCTCATAGTTGCCTGCCGTGGGCAGCAGTGGCACGTCGAGCAGTGTCTCGCCGCCGCCTCGGTGTATGCCCGGTATTATGCTGAGGTCGGTGTCGACGGCTGCCAGCCGTGGCGGCTGCTCGTCCTTGTCGCCGGGCAGCTTCACGGGCAGCGGCTGCCGTGTGCCGATGTTGTAGGCCACGTCGCCCAGCGGCTTGCTGTACAGCGCCATATTGAACAGCGTGGGCACCAGCAGCGCCTGCCTCACAAAGTCGGTGTATTCTTCGCGCAGCGGTGTTGCCCATAGGTATAGCATACCTTTGCCGTATGGCGTGGCGATGAGTAGCGCGTCGCCGTTGTCGAGTGTTATTATCTCTTCGCGCACCGAGTTGGCTGGGGCGGCAATGGTGTAGTGTCCGTTCACCGTCGGCATCTCCATGTCGCGCACCTCCCCGTCGAACACGTTCCTGTACAGCGGGCTTTTCAGGTTGGCGTTGCCGGCCCTTGCCGTCTTGTTGCTGTACGAGCCTATGGTGGGCGCGTTCATGCTTTGCAGCAGGGCGTTGTATGAGCTTATGTCGATGTTGCCCGAGGGTATCAGCACCAGCGTGGCCCCTTCGCGCACACGCGTCGTGAGCGTCTGTGCCAGGCCCGAGGCAATGGCATCGGCCTCGTTGAGTATCACGGCGTCGTTGTCGTCAAACTGGTTGAAGTCAATCTTCGTCAGGTCGGCGTTGCGCAGCAGTATGGCGCTGTCGTCGGCAAAGAGCCGTTCGAGGCACGGGTTGGTGCCGTGGCCGTTTATGGTGAGCAGCTTGATGCGCGGCTGCACGTTGATGCAGAAATAGTATTTGTCGTCGAAGCTCACAGGGTAGTCGTTGGTCTCCACGCGGCAGTGCATTATCCCGTCGGCGTCGGCAATGAAATGCATATCCACGTCGGCGTTGCTCCCGGCCGCCACGTCGGAGGTGGCCACGCCGCGCTGCTTGCCGTTGACGAAGAGGCGCAGGGGCGCTTTCTCGATGGCAGCGTCGCCGGCGTTGCAGATGCGCACCTTGGCGGTTATCGCTGCACCTTTCTGGCACACAGGAGCGTCGAGCGTCACCGTGTCGATGTACAGGTTGTTCTCGCTGTTGCCCGCTATAGGCACCAGGGTTGTCGCCACGGTGCTGTCTGTGGCGAACGACTCGGCGTTGAATGCCGTCTGCTGGAAGTCCGAGATGAGGTACACGTCGCGGTTGCCCGTGCCGCTGTGCTGCAGGAAGTCGTTGAGGCGCTGCGCCGCGTCGTTAAGGCTCAGCGTCTTGTTGCATATCTGCACCTCCTCCACAGCGCTGAGGAACTCGCCGCGTCCCAGCCAGCGGAACTGGCTGCCAGTGCATTCGTTGGTGAGCAGCATGAAACGGTCGTCGGGCTTGTAGGCCGCCACGGCCTCGGCGGCTTTCGCCTTGGCACGGTCGAGCAGCGACCCATCCCTGCCCGTGTTCTCCATACTGAACGAATTGTCGATATAGACGCACACGAGCGACTGCCCCAGCTTAGGGGCCTGCTTCTTGTGGCGTATGACGGGTTGCGCAAAGGCCAGCACAAGCATCACTATAGCGGCAATGCGCAGGGCGAGAATAACGCGCCGCCGCAGCTCCGACTGCTTGCGCGTCTCGCTCTCAAGCTGTTGCAGGTAGCGCGTGTTGCTGAAATACACCTTCCGGTAACGCCTGAAGTTGAACAGGTGTACGATGATGGGTATCGCCACAGCAACGAGTCCTAATAAAAACCAGGGATTATTAAACACTTTGAAAATTAAAAATTAAGAATTAAAAATTAAAACGTCAGCCACTTAAAACTCAGAACTTATAACTTAAAACTATAAACATTGCGTCAGCCACTTAAAACTTAGAACTTAAAACTATAAACTTTTCAAATAGTATTCGCAGTATTTGCTTATGCCGCACGTGTCGCATTTCGGTGCGCGGGCAGTGCATACGTAGCGCCCGTGCAGTATAAGCCAGTGGTGTGCTATCGGGATGAGCTCTTTTGGGATATGCCGCTCCAGCACCTCCTCGGTATGGCGCGGACTCTTCGAGTTCCTCGTCAGCCCTATCCTGTTGGCCACACGGAACACGTGGGTGTCGACAGGCATCACCGCCTGGTTGTACATGACCGCTGCCACCACGTTGGCCGTCTTACGGCCCACTCCGGGCAGGGTCTGCAGCTCCTCTACTGACTCAGGCACCTCTCCGCCAAAGTCCGCCACCAGCTTGCGTGCCGTGGCACTCAGGTAATGCGCTTTGCTGTTGGGGTACGACACCGAGTGTATGAGCTTGAAGATAGCCTCTTCGTCGGCACCTGCCATTGCCTTGGCGTCGGGATAGGCCTCGAAGAGGGCGGGCGTGACCATGTTCACACGCTTGTCGGTACACTGCGCCGACAGTATCACGGCCACCAGCAGCTCAAAGGCGTTGCCGTAGCACAGCTCGCTCTTAGCCTCGGGCCGTGCCTCCGTGAAGTAGTCTATCACGCCTTTGTATCTCTCCTTCAGTGTCATTTAATGTGGATAAGTTGATATGTTTAATGTGGATATGTTATAATGCGCCAGCCACTTAAAACTTAAAACTAAAAACTTATAACTACAAATCTGCTTTCTCCAGAGTGACCAGCAGGGGGTAGTGGTCGGATATTGCGTTGTTGCGAATCCTTTTGTATTGCGTGGCCTTCAAGGCGTCGCTGTGGCACACGTAGTCTATGCGGAACGCAGGGAAGGGACCGTGGTATGTGGTGCTGAACCCCGAGCCGCACTCCTTGTACGAGTCTACAGCCCTTCGGCTCATGTTCTGGTAGAAATACGACGCAGGCGTGTCGTTCCAGTCGCCGCAGTAGATGGCCGCCTGCGGTCCGCCGTCGAGCAGCGGCTCTATGATGCACCATTCCTCGCCGTGGCGTTTTATGGTGGTGGCGAATTTGCGCAGCAGGCCGCCCTTGGCCACGCTGTCCAGCTCGCCGCGCGAGATGCGGTCCATCTCGGCCTTGTCCTTCTCCGTCAGCTCGTACGAGTCGAGGTGGAAGCAGAACAGTCTTAGCGTGTCGTCCAAAGCCTCTATGTCGGCGTAGAACTTGCATTCGTTCTCTATGCCCGTAGCCTCTATGATGCGGTATTTGCTGAACACCACGGTGCCGGCGGGCCGTTTCAGTTCCTTGCCTTGTGCGCTGGCGCACCACGTGTAGCCCATGGCTTTCAGCGAGTCGGTCACCTTGGTCTTCTTCAGGTCGCCCGCGTATTCCTGCAGGCACAGTATGTCGGGCTCCGTCTGCCTCACCAGGTTCAGGAACAGTGTCGCATTGGTATCCTGCAGGTTATAGTCGGTCTCGGGGCCGCAGTAGTGGTGCAGGTTGTAGTCCATCACCGTCAGCCTTGCCGCCTCCTCGTCGGCCTTGCCGCCCGTGCCTATCTGGAAGTACAGCGGCACGAAGCTTATCCTCACGGCAATGGCGGCAATCGACAGCAGGAACCACCGGCTGCCGAATATCAGCCATATAACCGAGCACAGTATGTTGAGGATAAAGAAGATGACGTAGCCGTAGCTCAGCAGCGACACCCCCACGCTTATCCTGCCCACAGGCTGGTGGTATCCCGCCAGTGTCGACAGCAGGAACAGCACCACCACCGCCACATTGACAATCAGAAACAGTATCTTCAGCGTCTTCTTCATCAGTCCCTCTCAATCATATAATCCCCCACGGTCATGTTTCTGCGGTCAAACTGCACACCCACTTTCACCACTCTGCGCCCGTCGGTATCGTACGGCAGGGCATAGCCCTTGTTGTTTATCTGCTCGAGAGCCTCGCGTGCGGTGCCGTCAACCTTAAGCTCGAAGACATAGGTGGTTTCTGGCATCTGCACCACAAAGTCTATTCGTCCGCCGGCACATTTCACCTGCGTGCGGGCATAAACGTTGAGCATATTGAAAATCAGGTAGAACGTGTACTCATAGAATCCCTCGTAATTCTTCACCTCGTCCAGCTTCTTGCGGAAGCCTTCCACATAAGGAATGCTGGCAAGAAAGCTCTTCATCTCTTTCATTGCGAGGTCTATGTCGTCATTTCTCAGTGCCCGCCAGAACTTCATGGCAAAGCCCACCTGAACATTGTTGCTGTTCAGTCCTGTGTATGTGGGGATTAATCCGTTTATGAGTCCTACATGCACCTCTTTGTTGGGAATGGCGAGGATGTATGAGTCCGTTTCGCGGTCATATGCCTTGATGGTCAGGTATCCGCTCTGGTACAGCAAAGGCAGGGCGTCCACCATAGCCTCGGTGGGACAGTCGAACGCTGGTGCAGAGGCCTCTATACACTCCATGGCGGTGATGTCGGTGCGGAAGTGCTGCATCTGCCTGATGAGGAATGTGGGCGTGCCGCTGGCAAACCAGTAGTTGTCTATCTTGCGCTGGTTGAAGCATTTCAGCAGACTGAACGGGTTGTATATCTCGGGCGATTTACCTGAGAAACGGTAGCCGTCGTACTGCTGTTTCAAACGGGCGTGCATCTCTTCGGGCGAGCACTCGTATTCCTCGGCCAGCATGGCGATGTCGGGAGCCATGTCGGCGGCAAACTCCTGCTCGGTGATGCCGCAGATGGCGGCATACTTGTCGTCCAGCGAGATGTTGGTGATGTTGTTTATGGTGCTGAATATGCTCAGTTGGCTGAACTTGGTTATGCCGGTGATGAAGCAGAACCTGATCATCGGCTCGCTGGCTTTGAGGCTCTTGTAGAACTCCTGCATCACCTGACGGTATTCCTGGAGCCGTTCCTCCATGTGCAGTACGTCCAGCAGCGGGGCGTCGTACTCGTCAATGATTATCACCACCTGCCGCCCCGTCTTCTCGTAGGCACGGCGTATAAGGCCGCGCAGTATGTCGCCCGGGGTCTTTTCGAGTTCCTTCCTGCCGTATTCCTCGCTCATGGGGTCAAGCAGAAGCATCAGCCCCCGACGCAGTTCCGCGGCCGATTCCGAGTTCTTTGCCTCGCTCAGGTCAAGGTGGATGACGGGATGCTGCTGCCACTGCTCCTCCAGAGCCATTATCTTCAGTCCCTCGAAGAGCTCTTTGTCTCCGGCAAAGTAAGAGTGCAGCGTCGACGACAGCAGACTTTTTCCGAAGCGGCGCGGACGGCTGAGGAATATATATTTCATCCTCGTCATCTCCCACATCAGGTCGGTCTTGTCAATATAAACGTACCCGCCCCTCCGAAGCTCCGAAAAGGTCTGAATGCCTACGGGATATTTTCTTGCAGCAGTATCCATCACATTAGTTGTTTCCCATAAAGAAACGCACTTTGTTCTGAAATATTGTATAAATTATATTTAATTCGATGGACGTAGATTCAGCTACGAAGTGCAACACTGTTGAAAAAAAGGCACCATTATTGGTGCCCTCGTATTTTAGTGCTATGTGTCTGCATGTTATTTTATCAGTTGCAGTATTACAGCTGCACTGGGCCCAATGAACGGTCGCACGTCGCTGTCGGGCTCGAAGTGGCCGGCATCGTAGCGCTCAGCCTGCACCAGGGCGCAGGCACCGTCACGGCTGGCAACTATATTCAGGGCGTAGTTCGAGGTGGCCACGGGCTGCAGCGCCGACAGCTCCTGTGCGTTGCCCTTGGCAATGGCCGCCGCCGCATCCTTGTAGCTGTTGCCGTCGATGTACACCTTCTTCTCGCGCATGCGGCTGTCCGTGGGCAGGTACACATAGTGCGACATGGCGCCCGAAAGGCTCATCCCCGTGAGGATAACCCCCAAAACAGTGGCTATCATCCCAACCGTGAGGCACGTCGACATCAGACTGTCGCCCATCTCGGCCAGGCGCAGCAGCGTCAGCAGTCCTATGCCCACGGCCAGCACCAGCAGGCTTGGCAGCGGCGAGTTCCTTTTGCGGGTTATTTTGCCTGACATTCCGGTTTCGATATATTGCTCTATTGTATTCATTTTGATTGTGTTTTATTGTTAACGAAAATATCCGTCAAGGGCACGTATCTATGTTCCTCGACGCGTGTAAGCTGTGAATAGAAGACGCGTTCGTCGCGGTCGCTGTAGCGCACCAGCGCCAGCTCGGGCTTAGGCTGCCGTTTCACGGCCTCCAGCGCCTCCTCGTCGTTGGCCTCCAGCGCCTCCACCAGCCGCTTCTCGGCCGCGAGAGGATAGTAGGCGTATGTCGGTTCCAGCACCGCGTGCAGCTCCTTGCTGTAGGGGCGGCGGCTGTCGCCGAAAAGCCAGTAGCACAGCACCGTAAGCAGGCTGCACCCACCTATAATGGCTCCGCCCAGCAACAACGTGGCGAAGCTTTCTGAAAGATTGTCCGACATGAAAAGCGCCGCACCGCACACCGCACCAGCTGCCGTCAGCGCCCAGGCCGACCATAGGGGATTCAATATGCGGCGTATCTCCGGCCGGGAATAGATTTGTTTTCTGATATATTCCATTTCATTGTTCAAATAAATAACATATTGCCGTGGCGTTACCACGACTTATAAACGCCATGTGCCGGCGGTCATGCCGTCGGCACTGCCGCGGTCGGAGCCGCAGCCTGGATTGTAGAAATGGGAAACAATCAGAGCCTGAGGCAGCGTATCAGGTAGATGTAGCCGCTGACTATGCAACGGCGGCCGCCAGCCACCCTGTGCCACACGCCGTAATGCCGCGTGTGCGCCGTGTGCGCCGTCACGCCGAAGCCCGTCGGGCTGTCGTGCATCGGGCGCGCTGCGGTGGGCGGTGCAACCGCACCTCCGCCAGTCACAGCCAGCACATCGCACATGCCTATGTCGCGCCACTGCGGCCTGTTGCCTATCGGGTCGACGCTCTCCAACGTGCCTACATGCGCCGCCTCCACCGCCGAAACACTCGTTGGCAGCAGCATGCACACAACTGCAAGCATCGTGAATATCAACCGTCTGAGAGACATACGCGTGATATTGTCTGTTTGCAAAGTTACACATTCTTTTACAAACGGCAAAAGAATATTTCCTTTCCATGCTTTCATAGCGTCCGAAACATCCTTCAAAGAGTGGCCGTAGGAGGGTCGGGAACGGCTCCTGCGGATGTCACACCAGAGTGCCTTTTAGGTGCCGATAACGCAAAAACTCCCTTTACGCCGCAAAAATAGAAACTGCGTACGCAATTATATGATTATCAATAAATACCAAGCGTATACAAAACTTGCAAAAAATTCGACGAACCCCCGATTTTGATATATAGAACATAAATCGTAAGTATATAGTTGATAAGGAGTTGGTAGGACCAACTCCTTATGTACTCTTTACCTTCTCTATATGTACCCCTTATTGAGTGTGAAATCGGGGGTAAAACAGGGGGTGGAATGACTCCTGCGGGACGGGGTCGGGGAGGGGTCGGACATGGGGGGCAAGGGTGGTGGTGGGGATGCCAGGTGGGGATGGGAATGCGGGATTGGGGTAAAGATGGCGATTTGGGTCTGGGGGAGGGTCGGGGATGCGGTACTGTGGCGGCGGGGAGGGCGCGGGGGATAATAAAAAAGCGACCCGTGGGGCGGGTCGCTGGTGTGGGAGTAATAAGATTCGAACTTATGGCCCTCTGCGTGTAAGGCAGATGCTCTAAACCGCTGAGCTATACTCCCTCATCGTCAATGTGTTGCGTGCTGTTGCTGGCGGCGTGTGCAACGGTCATTGAGTTTGCAAAGATACACATATTTTTCGAATCGCCAAAAGTTTTTCTTCGCCATGTCGTCTAAAATGTGTATTTTTGCAATGATGAAGAAAACAGTGACTTTTATTATTCTACTGACACTCACTGCACTGAACATGTCGTGCGGTGACCGTGTGCCGCGAGGTGTGCTCGACGAGGAGACCATGGTGGATTTTCTCGTCGAGGCCTACCAGCTGGAGGGCTTCTACGCCGTGGAGAGCGGGTATAAGTACAAGAGCATGAAGCCGCAGATCGTGGCTTCGTACGACAGCCTGTTCGGCAAATACGGCCTGACGCCCGAGTCGTTCGACAAGACCGTCGAGTACTACCTGAAGCATGCCGAGCAATACGAGGCCATACACCAGCGGGTTGTCGACACCCTTGACGCGCGCATGAACCAATAACCAAAACTGCCACAGTATGTTAGTTAAGACTTACGGAAGTGCTATATACGGCGTTAACGCCATGCCTGTCACCGTCGAGGTGAGCATCGAGTCGGGCGCAGACATGCTCATAGTGGGGCTGCCCGACAATGCCGTGAAGGAGAGCGAGCAGCGCATTGCGTCGGCCATCGCGCAGCAGGGGTACAGATTCCCCCAGCGCAAGATAGTGGTCAACATGGCTCCTGCCGACATAAAGAAAGAGGGCGCTGCCTACGACCTGACCCTCGCCATCGGCATACTTGCCGCCAACGGCGACATAAGCAGCGAGCGCCTTGAGCAGTACGTCATCATGGGCGAGCTGTCGCTCGACGGCAGCCTGCGTCCCATCAAGGGTGCTCTGCCCATAGCCATAGAGGCGCGGCGGCGGCATGTGAAGGGCTTCATCCTGCCTGCCGAGAACGCCCGCGAGGCGGCCATCGTCAACAACCTCGACGTGCACGGGGCCAACAACTTGAAGGAGGTGGCCGACTTCCTCAACGGCACGGGCGACATACCCGCCACGGTCATGGACACGCGCGCGGAGTTTGCCCGCAGCCTTGACCAGTACGAGTACGACTTTGCCGACGTGAAAGGGCAGGAGGTCATAAAAAGGGCGCTGGAGATTGCCGCGGCGGGTGGACACAACGTGATACTCATAGGTCCTCCGGGCAGCGGCAAGACCATGCTGGCCAAGCGCATGCCGTCGATACTGCCGCCGCTGTCGCTGGAGGAGTCGCTGGAGACCACACAGATACACTCGGTGGCGGGGCGTATGCAACGCAACGACGCGCTGATTGCCGTGCGTCCGTTCCGCGCTCCGCATCACACCATATCGGACGTGGCGCTGGTGGGAGGCGGCGCGAACCCGCAGCCGGGCGAGATATCGCTTGCCCACAACGGCGTGCTGTTCCTCGACGAGCTGCCAGAGTTCAAGCGGTCGGTGCTCGAGGTGCTGCGCCAGCCTATGGAGGAGCGTCGCGTGACCATATCGCGTGCCAAGATGACCATGGACTATCCCGCGGCGTTTATGCTTGTGGCGGCCATGAATCCCTGTCCCTGCGGCTATTACAACCATCCCACCCGTGAATGCACCTGCGCCCCCGGCGCGGTGAACAGATACCTGAGCAAGATAAGCGGCCCGCTGCTCGACCGCATAGACCTGCACATAGAGGTGACGCCGCTGAGCCATGAGGCGCTGGCCGAGAAGAAGTTCGGCGAGTCGAGCGCCGTCATACGGCAACGCGTCATAGCGGCACGCAAGATACAGGAGGAGCGTTACAAAGGCTACAAAGGCATACACTGCAACGCGCAGATGAACCAGCAGCTGTTCCGCCAGTGGTGCGACATCGATGCTGAGTGCCAGGAGCTGATGAAGAACGCCATGAACCGCCTGGGACTCAGTGCCCGCGCCTACGACCGCATACTGAAGGTGGCCCGCACCATCGCCGACCTCGCCGGCGACGAGCAAATCACCGTCGCCCACCTCAGCGAAGCCATCAACTACCGTTCATTAGACCGCGACACCTGGGGGAAATAACACCATCTATGCTAAACCGAAACTTTGTACCTTGAAACTGTAGGGAGGAAAAGCATATATTTTGCAGCAAACATCTGCTTTCCTTCATCGAGTACAGAATAACAAGCTACAATCAATTTGTGACGCAGCGTGCCACAAATTGATTCGGGACGCACTTAGTCCCGAATTGAGATTGCATATTTTCGATTCTCACCGCCTCACGCTGCGGGGTATATATTTGTTGCCATGGACGATATCAGGCTCGATTTGAGGGCGTGGCGGCTCATACACATGCGATGTGGGTATGTAATCATTAGTATAGGGCATGTTGTTCTTTTTACTCTGCACAATATCATTGAGTAAATGCCGTTACTATGGCATGAACAACGTTTCTACATGTGTTTGGCGGCAGAGGAATGCCGGTTGCATGCAGGCGCAAGTTCTGTATAAGTAAGCTTTTGTAAATAAATAGAATAATGATGTAGAAAATACCAAGAAGTAATAAAAACACAACATACAAAACGCGTTTGCTATTTGTTCCGACCTAACTGAAACGTGGAAAATTTCAAATAAGGCTACAAGGACTAACAAAGGCAAATGTTCGCTGAGAGGCGGGCATCTAGGTCTTTCCTTGTAGAGGTATTCCACGACCGCAGTTAGGGGACGATATTTGCTCGCCTCCTTTTTTTGTGGTCGTAGGGACATTGCCAAGGAATCGTTAGCCAAGCGCACAAATAGCAACTGATATGCAGATACACATAGGCAAACTTATACGAGGCGAGTTGCGCCGTTCGGGTCATACCAATGCCTGGCTGTCCGAACAAATAGGTATCACCCCGCGTACCCTTCAGAAACTCTTCAACAAGCCTTCGGTCGACACGCAGATGCTGTTCACTATCAGCCGTGCCCTGGGAGTAGACCTATTCAGTCAGTATTCAAAGGCATTGGGAATAGACAAGACTTGATGCCAATTACCATGTAAAGGCAAAACGTATAGCCCCGTGTCCAATGTGGACATGTGGCCATATTGGACACCTCTAGAATGAGATAATTGGTGTACCTTTGCATTTACATTTGCTGTATTTATGCAGGTTGTAAAACAATGTTTATCATTGCCTTTGACAGCACAGGTTCATCAGTAAAACAATAAATAATAAAAATCAAAAAGATAGTCGGTTGGTATACTATAGCATTATTAATTACTATTTTAATGAGGAATATTAAAATGAAAAAACTTTTATTTTTTGTATCTGTACAATTGTTCTTTGTATCTGCTTTGTTTGCGCAAAGTGAGGGAATGCAGTCACTCCCAGATGAAATTACAATCAACGTGGGCGATGTGAGTTTCACCATGATAAAGGTTGAGGCCGGCAGTTTCATGATGGGCTGTACTGGCGAACAAGGCAACGATTGCGAGGACAGAGAGAAACCATGTCACAATGTCACCATTACGCAGGACTACTACATAGGCAAGTTCGAGGTGACACAAGAACTGTACGAGGCTGTGATGGGTGTTAACCCAAGCAAATCCAAAGGTTACGACCACCCTGTGGAAATGGTAAGTTGGGAGGACGCGCAAGAGTTCTGCACCAAGTTGAGCCGCCTGACGGGTCGCCGCTTCACCCTTCCCACAGAGGCGGAATGGGAATATGCCGCTCGTGGCGGTGAAAAATCATTGTGGTCAAAATACAGTGGCAGTGACAATGTGGATGACGTTGCATGGCATAAAGGCAACAGTGGAATACATACTCATCCTGTTGGGCGCTTGCGCCCTAATGAACTAGGAATATACGACATGAGCGGCAATGTATATGAGTGGTGTCAGGACTGGTGTGGCACTTATAGCAATTCCAACCAGACCGATCCTACAGGACCATATTCGGGCCATGCCCGCGTGGGGCGCGGTGGCTGTTATCTCTGTGGTACGTGGTCTAGTCGCATTACGTACCGCCCTCGCTTCACGCCCGGCTATCGCGATAGTTACGTTGGCTTCCGCGTTGTGCTTCGGTAGTTATACTACAATGCCGTCTATCATATCTAAGCCAACATCAGTTTATTATAATGCAGCGGAATAATAAACCGCAGAGAGAATAAAAAACTTTTTAAATTAAAACCGACGGGCCGATGGGATATAACAGGCAACAACTAAAAATGAAAAAAACTTTTTTCTTGCTACTTATGGTGGCTGGTATTGGAATGTGTGCACATGCGCAACAAAGTTCTTCTGCGGAGAATAATGCACAGGGTTGCTACTTGGCTGAAAACATGGCAGATGAGTGCTCGTTTGCGGTGGATGAAGTAGAGCCAAGTATATCTGGAACAAGAGTGACAATCAAAGTTACAGTTAGGCCTACGTTTACACCAGACAAAGAGGGAGAGTACATTGTCGTCATATCTCCTACAGGTCGATTGAGTAACATATTGGACTCACAACAAAAATCAGTTGAATTTTGGTATACAGGCAGATCGTGGAATCCTAACTACGCAACAGTGAATTTTTATTGTTCTGTTGATGACAACACTTACAATCAGTGTAATTCAAATAGTTTCACAGTTTCCTCATGTCATAGAAAAAGGTAGGCAAAGGCCTTTTATGGAACATATTGTGTTCTTATCTAACCAATATGTTCTGTGTTTTGTTGAGGGTGCTACCATATCTAAGGGGCACCCTCATTCATTCTTAAAGGATTTCCCAGTGGCCGCCTTTGTCGGGACCGATGCGGCGTAGGCTACCCTCTGCTTGGAGTTTTGCTATTGTCTTTGCAACCGCGCGACGGGAAATGCCCAAACGGTCGGCCATCTCCTGTGTCGTAATGCCCTTATTTTTTCTGATAAGTTCAATGATTTTCTGTGAACTCACAGTCGGTTCCTTTTGGAGATTCTCAACACATTGTGTAGAGAATCGAGTCGCGGATGCGGTTGGCGTGGTGGGCTATTGGTCGAGGTGCTGGAGGGCGGTGAGGGTCTTGTAGAGGCCTTCTTCTTGCTGCAGGGTGGCGTGGGTGCCGCGCTGCACTATGCGTCCGTGGTCGAGCACCAGTATGCGGTCGGCGTTCTGAATGGTGGCGAGGCGGTGGGCGATGACCAGCACGGTGCGGTCTTTCATCAGCCGCTCGAGGGCTTGCTGCACGGCGTGCTCAGACTGTGCGTCGAGAGCCGAGGTGGCCTCGTCGAGGACAAGGATTGGCGGGTCCTTGAGGAGCGCGCGCGCTATGCATATACGTTGCCGCTGGCCGCCCGAGAGGAGTGTGCCGCGGTTGCCTATGACGGTGTCGTAGCCTTGCGGCAACCGCTCGATGAACTCGTCGGCAAAGGCGGCGCGGGCGGCGGCCTGGATGTCGGCCATGGTGGCGCCGGGCTGCCCGAAGGCTATGTTGGCCGCCACGGTGTCGTTGAAGAGGATGCAGTCTTGCGACACTATGCCTATCAGCGCTCGCAGAGAGTCGATGTTGAGCTGCTTGATGGGGTGCCCGTCGATGAGTATCTCGCCAGAGGTGACGTCGTAGAAGCGTGGCAGCAGGTCGGCCAGCGTGGTCTTGCCGGCGCCGGAGGGGCCTACAAGGGCCACGGTGGTGCCTCGGGGCAGGGTGAAGGAGATGTCGCGAAGAATATAATTTAGTTTTGAGTTATTAGTTTTAAGTGCTAAGTGGCTGGCGCGGTTTGGGCTGGCGGGTTGCTGCTCGCCGATAACGGCTTCGCTATTGTAGGCGAAGCTTACGTTGCGGTACTCGATGCTGTGGGTGAAGGTGTCGATGCGCAGGGCGTCGGGAGCCTCGGTGATCTTCTCGTCGGCCTCCATAACCTCAAAGATGCGTGCCGCCGAGGCGGAGCCTTTCTGCAGGCTGTTGTAGGTCTTGACGAGGGCCTGCACGGGCGGGATGAGGCGTGCGAAGAGTATTACGAAGAGTATGAAGACCGACGACAGCAGTCTGCCCTGCAGCACCTGGCTGCCGCCAAGGATGAGGATGGCCACGAGGCCCACGGTGCCCAGCACCTCGGAGAGGGGGCTGGAGAGCTCGCGGCGGCGCGCCACGCGCACCATCGACCGCGCATAGCTGTCGTTGACCTCGCGGAACTGCCGCCGGGTGCGCCCCTCCTGCCCGAAGGCTCGCACCACGCGCATGGAGGACAGGGCCTCGTCGAGCCGTGCAAAGAGCTGGCCGAGCTGCGTCTGCCCGGCGGTGGAGTTGCGCTTAAGGCTGCGCCCTATACGGGCTATCAGGTAGACCGACAGCGGCAGCACGAGGAGGAAGAGGAAGAAGAGCCGCGCGCTGATGAATATCAGCACGAAACAGAAGACGACGATGTTGACGGGGTCTTTGACGAGCGACTGGAGGGTGCTGACCACCGACCACTCGACGTCGGCGAGGTCGTTGCTGAGGCGGCTCACTATGTCGCCACGGCGCTGCGAGTTGAAGTAGGAGACGGGCAGAATGGTGATGCGGTGGAAGAGGTCGCCGCGTATGCGTTCTATTATGCCGTTGCGAATGGGACTCAGGAAGAATAGGGCCAGGTAGCGGAAGAGGTTGGAGAGCAGGTTCAGGGCCAGATAGCCGCCCGATACGGCGAGCAGGCAGGGCCAGATGCCCAGGGTGGCCTTGCGGGCGTGCAGCTCGTAGACCATCCATTGCGACAGCGCCTCCTGGTTGAACGCCAGCTGTGGAGCGTGGTCGGGCGGGGTGCTGATGCCGAATAGGAGCTCGACGAAGGGGACAATCATGACGAATGTGCCGAGGTTGAAGAGTACGGCCAGCAGGTTGAACAGGACGTTCAGCACTATCTCTTTCTTGAAGAAGCGCAGGTAGCGCAGTACTTTCACTATCGGCATATCGTCAGGCGTGCTTGTTGGGTGGATGATGGCGAGAGCTTGATGCGGTCGGGGCGCAGCTGGCTCTCGAGGAGGCATTGCTGTATGGCCTGTGCCTGCCCCTTGCGAGGAGCCGACACGACGACCTTGAGCGTCGGGTTTTCGAGTAGGAACTGGGCGTAGGCTTCCATCACCTTGCGTCCCTCGTGCGAGAGGGCTTCATCTTTCGCCCCGTCGCCCTTGAGGAAGCATGATGGGCGCAGCGCGATGGGCGACTCCTTGCCGGTCATGCTGGCCCGAAGGGTGTCCTTTACGGTGCCCTTGGTGGCCCGCACCGCGTCGCGGCTGTAGTAGAGCACCACGGGGTTGCAGCCTTTGGTCTGGAAGACCACCAGGTTGTTGTGGTCCATGGAGAGGAGGGCGGCGATGCGGCCGTCGGTGGAGTCGATGATGTAGCGTGCCGGCGGGACGCCGAAGCGGTGGACCGTCAGCGTGCCGCCTGCGGGTTTGGGAGCGTCGGCCGTGCCGCCGCAGAGGGCAATGCCTTCGAACATCTTCATGGCCTCGGGGCGTGCCTCGGGGTAGAGGTCGAAGAAGAATATGTCGGCTCCGCCGGCTCCGCGGTAGTCGGTGGGGCGAGCGGCGTAGTAGGCCTGGAGGCCGTCGGCGGTGACGCCGAAGCAGATGTCGTCGCCGTCGGTGTTGATGGGCATGCCCATGTTGGTGGGGCGTTCTATGTCTTCGTTCTCGAGGTCGATGTGGTACATGTCGTAGCCGCCGAAGCCTTCCCAGCCGTTGGAGCCGAAGTAGAGGGTGTGGCCGTCGGCGTGGATGAAGGGGCATTTCTCGTTGCCCGGCGTGTTGACGGTGGTGCCGAGGTTCTCGGCGCGTCCCCAGTCGCCGTTGGGGAGACGGCGGCAGCGCCAGATGTCGGTGCCGCCAGCGCCGCCCGAGCGGTTGGAGGCGAAGTAGAGGGTGCTGCCGTCGGGGCTTACAGAGGGCTGCGACTCCCAGCTGTGCTCGCCGTTGATGGTGGCTCCGGCTTTCTCGAGCGGCGACCAGATGCCTGCGTCGCAGGTGGAGTGGTAGATGTCGCAGTTGGCGTAGCCGTCTTCGGTGGTGGTGAGTATGGAGTTGTAGAGGTGGCGCCTGTCGGCGGTGAGGGTCACGCCGCCCTCGTTGTCGGTCTGGTTGAATGGGAAGGCCATCTCGCGTCCGGCCGAGAAGGTGCTGTCGTTGTCGCGGTAGCTCACGTGCAGCGTGGGGATGAACTCGTTGAGTTCCTTCACGTAGATGGTGTATTCCCTGCGGCGCGGCAGAGCACGGAGGTACCACAGCTCGCGGCCGTCGACGGTGAGATAGGGGAGTAGCTCGCTGTATTTGGAGGAGGCACCTTTCACCATCCTGGGAGCGAAGGGGACCTGATGCTCGTAGCCGTCGGCAAGGAAGCGGCACCAGCGCAGGTAGTTGGCGGCCTCCTCGCGCAGGGCGTCGTTCTCGGCCGAAGGCGCTGCGGCGGCCATGTCGTTGAAGCGCTCGAAGCGGCTTATGGCCTGGCGGTAGCGGCCGTAGCTGTAGTCGACCACACCCATGTAGTAGTGTGCGCGGGGCTCCTTGTAGTCGGGGTTTACCTGCAGCAGCTTGGTGAAGTAGTGCTTTATGGCGCCGGCGTTGTCGTCGCGCCGTACGGCGATAAGTCCCAGGTAGTAGTAGGGGTCGGCGGCATTGGAGTAGCGTTGCGAGAGTTTCTTGAATGCAGCGCGTGCCTCGGTAAGGCGGTTTGCTTCGTAGGACTTGACGGCGTTGGCATACAGCGTGGCGTCGCTGCCTTTGAACTGAGCAGGGACGCTCTGCGCCGCGGCGGTGAGGCACAAAAGCAACATGGCAAGCAGGGCCAGGCCTGTGTGCCGGCGGGGATTACAGATAGATAGGATAGAGGCGATAGATATGATAGAAGTTCTAAGTTATTAGTTTTAAGTTTTAAGTGGCTGACGCGGTTTTAATTTTTAATTTCGTGGACGGCGCTGGTTTTACAGCTTTGTGGGGTCGATGTTGAAGTCGGGCGGGGTGCAGCCGCAGGTGTTGGCGCACGAGAGGGCGCATTCTGAGCAGGCGGTGAGCTCGCCGTGCAGGCGTTTCTTCACCATGTCGGCGAGTCGTTCGCGCAGGGCTGCTATGCCTATGCTTTGCAGCACCTCGTCGCAGAAGGCGTACATAAGCAGTGTGCGCGCGTTGCGCAGGCTGATGCCGCGCTGCTGTATGTAGAAGAGGGCCTGCTCGTCGAGCTGTCCGATGGTGGAGCCGTGCGAGCATTTCACGTCGTCGTTGTATATCTCGAGGAAGGGCTTGGTTTGCACGAAAGCTTTGTCGGTGAGCAGCAGGTTCTTGTTGGACTGGTAGGCCTCGGTCTTGACGGCTCCTTCGCGCACCAGCACATGGCCGTTGAAGGAGCCGTGGGCGGCATCGTCGAGGATGCCTTTGTACAGCTCTCGGCTGTTGCAGTTGGGGCAAGCATGGTCGACGTAGACGTAGTTGTCGCAGCGCTGCTCGCGGTCGATGAGGTAGAGGCCGTGCACCTCGGTGTTGCAGTGCTCGCCGAGCATCGTCACCACGTTGTGGTTGCGTATGGAGCCGCCGTTGAGGGTGACGCCCACCGAGCGCAACTCGGCGCCTTGGCGCATGGTTACGAAGGTCTGGTTGAGCAGGGCGGTGGAGTCGTTGAGGTTCTGCATCTTGTAGTGCTCCAGATGGCTTTCTTCGTCCATGGACACCAGCGTTACGTTGTTGGAGAAGCCTGCCAGGTCGGTGTGGCTGTCGTCGCATTGTATCAGCGTGAGTGCGCTGCCGCGGCCCAGAGCCACAACGTGGCGCAGGTGGAGCATAAGGGCGGTGTCGGCGTTGGCCACCGAGAGGAGTTGCACGGGGCGTTGCAGGCGTACCCCGTCGGGCACATAGAGAAAAAGGCCGTCGGTGGCGGCATCGGCGTTGAGGGCGAGGTAGGGGTTGCCGTCAGTGTCGACCTGTGCGGCAAGCTGCCGAAGCAGGTCGGCGTGGTTGCGGCGGGCCTCGTTGATGCTGCAGCATGTCACACCGGCTTCGGTGGCAAACGTAGGCATGGTGGCATAGCCGTTGACGAAAGCCACGCGGTAGGCCTCGAGGTTGGGAATGTTGCATTGGTAGTCGTAGCGGCGCGGCATGGCTTGGTCGGGCAGCGAGAGCTCTTCTTTGAGGAACGCCTCGAAGTTCACATTGCGCCACACCTCGTTCTTGCGCATGCTCAGTGCGGCTTCTTGGTAGCGTGCTTTCATTGCTGCGCCTCCTTGAGCCATTCGTAGCCTTCTTTCTCGAGCTTCAGCGCCAGCTCCTTGGGGCCGGTCTCGACGATGCGTCCTTCGTACAGCACATGCACAAAGTCGGGCACTATGTAGTCGAGCAGCCTCTGGTAGTGGGTGATGACGACGATGGCGTTGTCGGCGCTTCTCAGCTTGTTGACTCCGGTGGCCACTATGCGGAGGGCGTCGATGTCGAGGCCCGAGTCGGTCTCGTCGAGTATGGCCAGCGTGGGGTTGAGCATGGCCATCTGGAAAATCTCGTTCTTCTTCTTCTCGCCGCCGCTGAAGCCTTCGTTGACCGAGCGGTTGGCAAGGTTGGAGGTCATCTCCACCACCTTCTTCTTCTCTTCCATCAGTGCCATGAAGTCTTTGGCCGAGAGGGGGTCGAGGCCGCGGTATTTGCGCTGCTCGTTGACGGCGGTGCGCATGAAGTTGGTGATGCTTACGCCTGGAATCTCCACAGGATACTGGAAGCCGAGGAAGATGCCTTCGCAGGCGCGCTGGTCGACCGGCATGTCGAGGATATTGCGCCCTTTATAGATTATCTCGCCCTGCGTTACTGTGTATTTTGCGTTGCCTGCCACGACACCGGCCAGTGTGCTCTTGCCGTTGCCGTTGGGACCCATTATCGAATGCACCTCGCCGGCGTTGATTTCAAGGTTCACTCCTTTAAGAATCTCCTTGTCGCCTATAGAGGCGTGCAAATTGCGTATTGAAAGAAGCGACATATTATGTATATATTATTGGTTTTAATAACTTTAACTGTATTGTTGGACATTGGTTAGGAATATACAAAGTTACGAAAAAAAAAGAGACTGAAAAAATATTTTGCCATTCCGCCCTTTCTGCGTATCTTTGCATTATCGCAGCATTTCAGCTGCGTTGGCTTAAATGGTTGATAATTAACATGGCATCGCCGATAGTGACACTCACGGCCGACTGGGGTGTCGGTGATTTTTTCGCCGGCATGGTGAAGGGGCGCCTGATGCGCAGCATTGCCGATGTGCGCATTGTTGATATCAGTCTCGGCATAGAGCCCTACGACATACGTCAGGCACTGTTCGTGGTTGCCAACAGTTACCGCCAGTTTCCTCAGGGCACCATACACATCATCGACGTCAACAGCCACGAGAACGCCTCGCGCAAGCATATCGTCATGCTCTGCAACGGTCACTATTTCATAGCCAACGACAACGGTATCCTCGGTGCCCTGGCCGCCGGTGGCGACGCCCAGGTGGTGGACATCAACACGGGCACGGATGAGCGCGGCAGCTCGAACTTTGCAGCCTTCGACTACTACTGCGACGCCGCGGCGCTGCTGGCACGCGGCATGCCCGTCGCCGAGCTTGGCGCGCCCCACGGCTCCCTCCTTGTATGCATGCTGCCCAACCCGCTGTTTACAGGCAACGAGTTGTCGGCAAGCATTATACATATTGACAGCTATGGCAATGCCTACCTGAACATCACCCTCGGCCAGTTCGAGGCGTTCCGTGCAGGGCGTAGGTTTAGGGCAAGAATCAAGGACAGCATTATTGAGAAGATACAGCCGACTTTCTCGGCAGAAGGTACACGGGGGATTTCGCTCATGGTGTCGAACACCGGCTACCTGATGCTCAGCATGTTTCAGCGCGGTGCCGGCTCGCTCTTCGGACTCAACACCGGCGACCCTGTACGATTCCAGTTTCTGGAAACTATTTAAGTTGCAGCTAACATATTGACCGTGTGTTGTCTGTGTAAACGGATGCATTTTTTTCTTTGTCGTTTTCCAAAAAATACTTATCTTTGCATCCCGTAGTTTTTCTCTAAATATTAACCGAGGCTATGCGAATGGCCTTGTAAATCTTTTTTTTATGAAACACGGGTTTGACAATGAAAAGTATCTGAGAATCCAGTCGGAACACATCAAGGAGCGGATTTCTCAGTTTGGTGACAAATTGTATCTGGAGTTTGGCGGCAAGCTCTTCGATGATTATCATGCCAGCCGCGTCCTGCCGGGCTTCGAGCCCGACAGCAAACTGAAGATGCTTATGCAGCTGAGGGACGATGCCGAGATAGTCATCGTCATCAGCGCCGTAGACATCGAGAAGAACAAAGTGCGTGCCGACCTCGGCATCACCTACGACGTCGACGTGCTGCGCCTGCGAGAGGAGTTTATGAAGAGGGGGCTACAGGTGAACTCGGTTGTCATAACCCACTTCAACGGACAGGCGAGCGCCGTGGCCTACCGCGAGCGCCTTGAGCGCATGGGCATCAATGTGTATTATCTTTATCTTATAGAGGGTTATCCCACCAATGTTGAACTGATATGCTCGGACGAGGGCTTCGGCAAGAACGAGTATGTGAAGACGACCAAGCCCCTTGTGGTGGTGACTGCTCCTGGCCCCGGCAGCGGCAAGATGGCGGCATGCCTGAGCCAGCTGTATCAGGAGAACAAGCGCGGCGTGAAGGCGGGTTATGCCAAGTTTGAAACCTTCCCGATATGGAGTCTGCCACTGAAACACCCCGTAAACGTGGCTTACGAGGCTGCCACGGCGGACCTCAACGACGTGAACATGATTGACCCGTTCCACCTGGAGGCCTACGGCAAGACGACGGTTAACTATAACCGCGATATAGAGATATTCCCCGTCCTCAACGCCATCTTTGAAGGCATCTACGGCGAGAACCCCTACAAGTCGCCTACCGACATGGGTGTGAACATGGCGGGCTTCTGCATCTGCGACGACGACGTGTGCTGCAAGGCATCGCTGGACGAGATAATACGCCGCTACTACAACACGCTGTGCAGCTATGCGCAGGGTAAGGCGAGCGAGAAGGAGGTTAACAAGATAGCCCTGCTGATGAAACAGGCGAAGATAAGCACTGCGCACCGCCGTACGACGGTGGCGGCACATGAGCGTCAGGAGCAGGAGGGTGGAGCCCACTCAGCGGCCATAGAGCTGGAGGACAACACCATCATCACAGCCCACACCAGCGACCTGCTGGGACCGAGCGCCGCGCTGCTGCTCAACGCGCTGAAACACCTTGCAGGCATCGACCACAGCATACGCCTCATACCGCAGGAGATGATAGAACCCATACAGCGCACGAAGGTGAACATGTTGCATGGCAGCAACCCGAGGCTGCACACCGACGAGGTGCTGGTGGCGCTGTCGCTGCTGTCGCTTAGCGACGAGAACTGCCGCCGTGCTCTCGACTGCCTGCCGCTGCTCGACGGCTGCCAGGTGCATGCCACAGTGATGCTCAGCGAGGTGGATCGCAAGATATTCAAGAAACTCGGCATAGGCCTCACCACCGACCCCGTGCGCAAAGGATGAAGCGATTTTTAGTTATTAGTTATAAGTTCTAAGTTGTTCGCTTTCCATGTCTTTTATTCAGCGGTGCTCACAGCCTTCGGCATTAAGTGGCTGACGCATTTTAATTGTTAATTTTTAATTTATAACGTGAAGAGACTTTTGTTTATCGTGGCTGTGGTTGCCACGGCTTTATGTGCCGGCAAGGTGTCGGCATGCACCAACTTCCTGTTGACCAAAGGGGCTTCGGCCGACGGCTCGACAATGATTACATACGCCGCCGACTCGCATACGCGCTATGGCCAGCTGCGTTACCACCACGGCGGAGCCCATAAAGCGGGTGAGACCGTAAAGCTGTACAACTACGGCAACATGAAGTTCCAGATAGAGATACCGCAGGTGGTCAACACCTACTCGGTGGTGGGCTTCATCAACGAGCGGCAGTTTGCCATGGGCGAGACAACATGGGGTGGCATCTCGCCGCTCGACAAGGGCAACGCCGAGGGCATCGACTACGGCAACCTTATCTATGTGACGCTGCAGCGTGCCAAGAACTGTCGCGAGGCTATAAAGATAATGGCCGAGTTGGTGGAGACCTACGGCTACGCCGACGGCGGGGAGTCGTTCTCGTTGTGCGACCCCAACGAGGTGTGGATCTTCGAGATAACCAGCAAGGGCGATGAGAAAGGTGCTGTATGGGTGGCCCGCAGGGTGCCCGACGGCTACGTGTGCGGACATGCCAACCAGGCAAGGATAACAACGTTCCCGCAGGAGCAGAAACGGTCGCACAAGAGCATCAGCAGCAAGAACCTCAAATATATATACGAGCCCGAGGTGGAATGCGTGTATGCCTACGATGTAATCGACTTCGCCAAGAAGCACGGCTATGCGGCCTATGCAGCGCAGCCGAAGAACAACGATGCCGACTTCAGCTTTGCCGACACCTACAACCCTCTGACCTTCTCGGGACTCAGGGCTTGCGAGGCACGTGTGTACGCCATGTTCAACAGGGTTAACGGCGACATGAAGCAATATGAGGCCTTTGCCATGGGCGACAAGAAGGCGCCGCGCCTGCCTTTGTGGATCAAGCCCGACAGGAAGCTGGCTGTGCACGACGTCATGGAACTTATGCGCGACCATTTCGAGGGGACACCCATGGACATGAACGGCGACGTTGGTGCCGGTCCGTTCCACTGCCCCTACCGTTGGCGCCCCATGGGTTTCGAGGTGGACGGGAAGAAATATGTGCACGAGCGTGCCATATCGACGCAGCAGACAGGCTTCAGCTTCGTGGCGCAATGCCGCGGCTGGCTTCCCGACAAGCTTGGCGGCATCATCTGGTTCGGCGTGGACGATACCTATTCGACGGTCTACTGCCCCATGTTCTGCGGCATCACGCAGGTACCGGTGTGCTTCGAAGAGGGCAACGGCTCCATGTCGGAATACTCAGAGACGGCGGCTTTCTGGCTCTTTAACCGTGTGAGCAACTTCTGCTATCTGCGCTATGACAGCATGATAGTTGACGTGCGCATGGTGCAGGCCGAGCTGGAACGTGAGTTTATGGCTGCTGTGGATGCGGCCACCACTCATTGCGAACGCTATGACGACACACGCCTTACGGCTGCCCTCAACAAGGTCAGCAACCAATGTGCAGATGCGATGATGCGCGACTGGACAGCCCTCGACCGTATGCTGCTAATGAAATACATAGACGGCAATATAAAGCATGTGGAGCAGGGCCGCATAAAGACCACTCCCACGGGTGTGGTGGCTTTCCCCCGGCAGCCGAAATATCCCGACTGGTTTTACCGTGCCATCGTGGACGACCACGGGTCTGTGATTATGGAAAAGTAAGGAGCCTGCGGACGAAAAATTAAAATTGCGTCAGCTACTTATAACTTATAACTTAAAACTAATAACTTAAGCCTCAGTTGCGGTAGCCTATGATATGGCGTACCTCGGTGATGGTCTTCCGTGCACTCTCGCGGGCTTTCTCCTTACCACGGTCCATAACGCGGACAAGGTATTGCTCGTCTTTCGACAGTTCTTCGATGCGCTCGCGGAAGGGCTGGGTGAAGTTCACCATGTCCTCGGCCAACTGTTTCTTTAGGTCGCCGTAGCGTATCTGGCAGCGGTTGTAGAGGTCGTCGTAATAGGCCACGGCATCGGCTGATGAGACTATCTTCAGCAGGGTGAAGAGGTTCTCTATCTCGACAGGCTTGGTCTGGTTCATCTCGGTGGGGCCGCTGTCGGTCTTGGCACGCATTATCTTCTTGCGGATAACGGCGGGTTCGTCGGTGAAGAAGATGGCGTTCTGCTCGCCCTCTGACTTGCCCATCTTGCCACTGCCGTCGAGCCCCGGCACCTTGACTAGTTCGCTGCCGAAGTTGTAGGCCTGGGGCAGAGGGAACACGTCGCATTTGTACATATTGTTGAAGCGCTGCGCAAAGGTGCGAGTCATCTCGAGGTGCTGTTCCTGGTCTTTGCCCACAGGCACCTTGGAGGCCTTGTGTATCAGTATGTCGGCGGCCATCAGGGTGGGGTAGGTGAGGAGGCCGGCGTTGACGTTGTTGGGCTGCTGACGCACCTTGTCCTTGAAGGAGGTGACGCGCTCCAGCTCGCCGAGGTAGGCGTTCATGTTGAAAAAGAGATACAGTTCGATGGTCTCGGGCAGGTCGCTCTGGAGGTATATGGTGCAGCGCTCGGGGTCAAGGCCTGCGGCCAGATACTGAATGAGAATCTGGCGGGCGTTGCGGTAAAGGTTGTCGGGAGTGGGGTGGGTGGTGAGCGAATGGTAGTCGGCTATGAAGAAGTAACAGTCGCATTCGTCTTGCATCTTCACGAAGTTCCTCAATGCGCCGAAATAATTGCCTAAATGCAGGTTTCCTGTGGGTCTGATGCCACTGCATACAATCTCTTTGTTCATGTTTCTTTTATTTGTGTTGCCGTGGTAATTGGCAATATGTCATGTTGTTTGGTTGTGTTGTGGTGCCGATGTGCAGGCTGTCGATTTAAAAATAACGTAAAAAATGAAAACTTATTTGTATCTTTGCAAAAAAAATAAAGCAAACGTTACTTTTTTATGGAAAAATACTGTGTTATAATGGCTGGCGGCATAGGGAGCCGTTTCTGGCCTCTCAGCAAGGACGACAACCCCAAGCAGTTTATCGACGTGCTGGGTACAGGCAAGAGCTTTATACGCGCCACCTTCGAGCGTTTCCTGCCGTTGGTGCCGGCGAGCAACTTCGTAGTTGTCACCAATGCTGCATACAAGCAGCTTGTGATGGAACACCTGCCCGAGCTCTCGCCAGAGCAGGTGCTTTGCGAACCCATGCGCCGCAACACCGCCCCGTGCATAGCCTACGCCTCCTACCATATTCTCGCCAAATGCAAAGACGCCGACATCGTGGTGACACCTGCCGACCACCTCGTGACCAACGAGACCGAGTTTCACCGTATCATCTCTACCGGCTTCGACTTCATAGATAAGCCCGGGCAGCGCGATGCACTGCTCACCATAGGCATCACCCCGTCGCGCCCAGAGACCGGCTACGGCTATATAGAGGTGGCCAAAGAGGGATGCGGTCGGGAGGCGGTAGTCCCTGTGGCAAGTTTTAAAGAGAAGCCCGATTTGGAGAGGGCTAAGCAGTTCCTTGCCGAGGGCAACTACTACTGGAACTCGGGTATATTTATCTGGTCGCTGCAAGGCATCATGAATGCCTTCGACAAATACCTGCCGCATGTGAAGGCTGTCTTCGAAGAGGAGAAGCAATGCTTCGGTACGCCCGACGAGCAGGCCCGCATTAACAGCATATTCCCTGGTTGCGAGAACATATCGGTCGACTACGGCATCATGGAGCGTTCCGACTGCCGCTACACCATCCCTGCCGACTTCGGATGGAGCGACATAGGTACGTGGGGCTCGCTCTACACCCATGTGTCGCTCGACGCGCATGGCAACGCCGCCAATGGGCACGTGACGCTTCCCGACACGTGTAACAGTGTGGTGAACATAGAGCCCGGCACAGAGGCTGTGGTGCAGGGTCTCGACGGCTATATCGTGGCCTATCGCGACCACTCCCTACTGGTGTGCCGTATGCAGGACGAGCAGCAGATCAAGGTGTGGACACAGTCCTTGTAACAGTCCGTACAACAAGCAATCAGAGGGTATCGTCGCATCTGCGCAATACCCTCTGATTGTGTCTTACAAACCATCCTGTTAGTTCAGGCAGAGGCGTATCCTGTGACCTTTCACCGTCATGCACTGTGTGCAGCGGGCATAGTTAAGGATGTTGCTCACCACCCGGGGTGATGGCCGCAGGATAGTGTCGTTGTATCCTGCACGTGTGCCTGCAGATTTCGAAGATGTATTTGTGCTATGGTACTCCGACGGGGAGTAAAAATCGTAATGCTGCATCATTGGCACGTTTGTTGGTTAGACTTCTTGTTGATTCAATTTACCCAAATAACACGTGTCGCATGAAAATATTGTGTATTGCGTGTTTTTTAACATTTTTGTAACACTCGTTCAAGATTAATATTGCTGTAAACACCATATTACCAATAAATAAAAAGACTCATGCTTTTTTAGTTGCATGAGTCTTTTTTGTGGATAACTTCTTTATATTACCTCTCGTGCTATTTGATAATCATCATTTCGTCGATGAGGTTCTGCGCATGAGCAAACTTGTCGATGACAAAGAGCATGTAGCGGCTGTCGAGGCAGATGCAGCGCTGCAGGTTGTTCTCGAAGTTGATGTCGCCCGACATGGCCTCTCCGTTACCGTCGAAAGCAAGGCCGATGAGGTAGCCCTCGGCACTTATCACCGGCGAACCGCTGTTGCCTCCGGTAATGTCGTTGGTGGTGAGGAAGCATGTGGGCAGCTCGCCTTTGGAGTTGGCATACTGGCCGAAGTCTTTGGCTTTATACAGTTTCTTGAGCTGCTCGGGTACGTTGAACTCGTCGTTGCGCGGGTCTTCCTTCTCCATCACGCCCTTCAGCGTGGTGTAGTAGGAGTAGCTGACGGCGTCGCGCGGGTCGTAGGGTTTCACGTTGCCATAGGTGAAGCGTATGGTGGAGTTGGCGTTGGGCGACATAAGCTTCTTGCCTTGGTTGATTTGCATCAGTCCGTCGACAAAGTCGCGCTGGCCACGCTGCAGCCTGTCGTTCTGCTCATCGGGTATTGACTCATAGATGGCACGGTAAGCTTCGTAGGCACCTTTGCCGGCCTGATACAGCGGGTCGTTCTCGAGGGTCTTGGTCTTGGGCGCCTGCATGAAGGCCTCGAACGAAGTTTGCGTTGCGAACAACGAGCGCGAGAACACGTAGTCGGTGTATTTCTTGAGGTCGCCTTTATACTTGGTGTGGGCATCCTCAAGGAACTTGGGGCAGTAGCGTGTCTCCATGTGGCTGTACACATAGTTGCACATCGAGAAGAACAGCTCCTTTTCAGTCTCCATGTCGTAGTCTTTGTAGAACTCAAGCCCTTTCTTGCGGGTCTTTTCGATGGCCGCCAGCTTGTCGTTCTCGTCAACGCCCTTTTCCAGATAGGGTATGAGGTTCACGCCGAGCTTGAACGAGTTGAACGGCAGTTCGGTGCCGCTCAGCAGACCTTCGGCTATATAGGTCATGGCCTTCTGCTGTTCGGTGCGGCTCTCGTAGGCTTCTTTTATCATGTCGAGGGCGCGGCTGTACTTGGGGTCTTTGTCCTTGGCCCATGCCAAGTATTGAGCCTCTATGTCTTTCTTCACATCCATGATGTTGAGGTTCTTCAGAGCCTTGTTCTGCTCGTTGGCATATTTCCAGTAGTTGGAGCAGCTTGCATACTTGGAGGCATATTTGATTCTCACAGCACGCGATGCAGCCATCTGTTTCTTGAGCACACGTATTTTAACGCTGCGCACTCGGTAGGTCAGCGTGTTGGTTATGTCCATAGTCTCCTTCAGTCCGTATGAGGTGAGGAAACGGTCGGTGGTGCCGGGGAAACCCATCACCATGGCATAATCGTTGTTGTTCAACTCGCGGATGCTTACAGGGAGGAAATGTTTTGGTTTCAGCGGTATGTTCTCCTTGCTGTAAGGAGCGGGCGACCCGTCGGGAGCCGTGTAGATGCGGAACATCGAGAAGTCGCATGTATGACGGGGCCACGACCAGTTGTCGGTGTCGCCGCCAAACTTGCCCATCGACGATGGAGGGGCACCTACGAGGCGCACGTCTTTGTAGATGATATGCACAAACAGGAAGTACTGGTTGCCGTCGAACATGGGCTTCACCTTGGCGGCATACCGCGTGCCTTTCACAGCCTCCTCGGCAATCTCTTTCGAGAGGCGTGCTATGGCTTTGTCGCGGTCGCCCTCCGACATGTCGTCCGATATGCCTTTCTTAATCTTGTCGGTCACATCCTCCATGCGCACCAGTATAGAGGCCGTCAGGCCGGGGTTTGGCAGCTCCTGGTCCATGGAATAAGCCCAGAAACCGTCGCGCAGGTAGTCGTGCTCCACGGTGGAGTGCTCCTGTAGCTTACCGTAGCCGCAGTGGTGGTTGGTCGACATCAGGCCTTGGTTGGAGATAATCTCGCCTGTGCAGAAATGCCAGAACGGGGAACCCTCATTGCCTAAGCCTACAATGGCGTCTTTCAGGCAGCTTTGATTGACGGAATAAACATCTTCCGGATTAAGTTTGAATCCGGCTTTCTGCATGTCGGCATAGTTCTTGCCGATGAGCGACAGCAGCCACATGCCTTCGTCAGCGTATGCACGCCCGAAAGTGGCCGTCATAAGCAGCAGCGCGGCTGCTAAACATTTTATCTTCATATACTGTTATTTGTTGTTATTTTTTTTATTGTATATATGTGCTCTGTGTAGTAGGTGGTAATTTCTTGGTTTATAGTGATATGAGCAAAATATGCATATTGTATAGTATTTTGCAAATATACAAAAAAAGAATGGATATTGCGGGATATATATGCATTGCGGCAAAAATAAGGCTCCTGCGGGGCGGCTTCTGTCCTGCGGTAACGGACAAAAAAAGAAAGGACTGTCGCAATTCTGACAGCCCTTCCTTTTGCTTTTTATGTTACGCGGCTTTATGCACCGAGTTCGAGGCGCTTGAAACCTGTGCAACGGAGGTCTTTGTCGGCTTTGGCGATGAAGTCTTTCACCTTCACCTTCGACTCCATGATATACTCCTGCTCCATGAGGGTGTTCTCTTGGAAGTATTTGTTGAGACGGCCGTTGGCAATCTGGTTGATCTGAGCCTCGTTGAGCTGGGCCGCCTTCTCGGCGGCCACCTGCTCCTTTATCTGACGGGCCTGGTTAACCTGCTCTTCGGTAATCCAGCCTTTGCCCATGTTGGAGGCCATGTGCTCCTCGCTGTCGACGTGGGCGGGGTTGATGCCGGCTTTCTTGAGGGCGGCGTCAACGGCTTTGCCAATGAGCTCTTCCTTTGTCTTCTCAACAGCCACGCGCAACTCTTTGTCTTTGGTCTCCTGAGGCACGCTGTCGGCATCGATGGCGATGGGACGCATGGCGACAACCTGCATGGCGATGTCGTGACCCACCTGGTCGAAATCGGCTTTGTTCAGGCCTACGATAGAAGCCATACGGTTGCCCGGGTGCACATAGGCGTACACCTTCTCGGCCTCGATGGTCTCAAAGTGGGCAAGCTCTATCTTTTCGCCTATCTTGGCAATCTGGTCGGTGATGGCGTCGGCAACCTTGGCACCGTTGAGGTCCATGTTCAGCACCTCGTCCTTGGTGGTGACATGCTGTGCCATGGCGGTATCGATGATGCTGGTGGTGAAGTCGACGAAGCCCGCGTTGGTAGCCACGAAGTCGGTCTCGCAGCTCACCATAATGATGGCTCCGTAGTTGCCCATGCTCTTGGCAAGGACGCAACCCTCGTTGGCGTCACGGTCGGCGCGTTTGGCGGCCATCTTCTGACCTTTCTGGCGGAGCAGTTCAATGGCTTTCTCGAAATCGCCGTCGCACTCCACGAGTGCCTTTTTGCAGTCCATCATGCCAACTCCTGTGAGCTGACGCAACTCGTTAACTTGTTTTGCTGTTATGTTTGCCATTGTATTACTAAATGATTCAGTTAATGTATGAAATGAATAATTACTCGGCGGCGGGAGCCTCGGGAGCCTGCTCGGGTTCGGCGGCGGGCTCGGGAGCTGCGGTGGCCTCCGGTGTGGCCTCACGGCGTGTCGGCTGGCGGCGCGGACGGCGTCCACGGCCTTCTTCGCGGCTGGGGCGCTCCTCGGTCTGTGTCTCCTCGGCCTCGGTGTCGTCTTCTTCGTCTGCGTGGTTGTCCTTGTCTAACAAGCGCTCGTTCAAACCTTCCTGAATGGCTTCAACCATGTATTTCAGGATGGCGGCAATCGACTTGGACGCATCATCGTTGGCAGGAATCGGGAAATCGATAAGGTCGGGGTTGCAGTTGGTGTCGACCAGTGCGAAGGTGGGGATGTTAAGCCTGCGGGCCTCGGCCACGGCAATGTGCTCCTTGTTTATGTCGATGATAAACAATGCACTCGGCAAACGGGTCAGGTCGGCAATGCTACCCAGGTTCTTGTCCAGTTTGGCACGCTCGCGCTGCACCTGCAGACGCTCGCGTTTTGAGATGTTGTTGAAATCCTTGTCCTTCATCATGGCGTCAAGATTGTTCATCTTCTTGACAGCCTTGCGGATAGTCGTGAAGTTGGTGAGCATACCGCCCGGCCAACGCTCCGTAACGAACGGCATGTCGACGCTTTTCACCATCTCGGCAACGATTTCCTTGGCCTGCTTTTTCGTGGCAACAAAAAGCACCTTCTTGCCCGACTTGGCAATCTGCTTCAGGGCTGTGGCGGCCTCATTGGCTTTGGCGATGGTCTTCTGCAGGTCGATGACATGCGTACCGTTCTGCTCCTTGAAAATATAAGGAGCCATTTTGGGATTCCATTTTCTTTTCAGGTGGCCAAAGTGGCAACCTGCTTCGAGTAATTCTTCGAATTTAAGTTCTGTCATAATTATTTTTTTGTTTACGTTCCTTGTATAGTTTTTAAAACCAACCGTCAAGCAGTCTGTCTGTAAGGGCATGGTTTTTCCGCAATCCTTGTTGCCGAACTGTCAACCATGCAGAGCATCTTGACGATTTGGATGCTAAACTGTGTTCCAATATTAACGCTTGCTGAACTGGAAGCGTTTGCGGGCTTTCGGCTGACCCGATTTCTTGCGCTCCACCATACGGGGGTCACGCATAAGAAGCCCTTTGGCCTTCAGTGCAGGGCGGTCTTCGGCGTTGTTCTCGCACAGTGCGCGGGCGATGGCCATGCGCAGTGCCTCGGCCTGACCTGTGAATCCGCCTCCGTCGAGGTTGGCTTTCACATCCCACTTGCCTTCAGCGTCGGCAACCTGGAACGCCTGGTTCACGATGAACTGCAGCGGACCGGTCGGGAAATACTCTTTATAGTCTCTGTTGTTTACGGTTATCTTGCCGTTGCCCGGAGTCATATAGATGCGGGCCACAGCAGTCTTTCTTCTACCGATAGTGTTAATGACTTCCATGATTTATATGGTATTATCTAACGTCGTTAATATTGATTACTTTGGGGTTCTGAGCCTGATGCGGGTGCTCCGGACCGACATACACCTTGAGGTTGCGGTAGAGGTCGTCGCCCAGGCGGTTCTTCGGCAGCATGCCGCGCACAGCGTGCTCGATGATTCTCTCGGGATGTGTGGCAAGCAGCTTGGCGGGTGTCGTCTCACGCTGGCCGCCGGGGTAGCCGGTGTAACGCTGGTAAATCTTGTCAGTCATCTTCTTGCCGGTCAGGACGATCTTCTCGGCATTGATAACAATCACATTGTCGCCGCAGTCCACGTGCGGTGTGAAATAGGGCTTCGTCTTCCCTCGCAGGATGTTGGCAACACGTGTCGCCAGACGGCCCAGCGTCTGATTCTCGGCATCAACCAGCACCCATTCCTTCTGAACGGTTTTGCTGTTGGCCGATACTGTTTTGTAACTTTGTGTATTCATTTTTATTTTAACGATGATGTTCACTTTTTTTGTGGTCTCGAATCTGCCTTTTTGCCGGTAAAGTCTTCGACGGATAAAGCTCTACTGCCAATATTGTACATATTCTTGACACTATATTGTTTCCCCTTAACGTTGTGTCACTCAGGCGAGAACGGGTAAAGAACATGACCATTGTGCACAATGCTAAGAGTTTGCAAAGTTACGAACATTTTTTTTAACAGCAAAATTTTATTTTATTTTTCTTTGAATTATTAACAGATTTCATGCTCTTTTGACGGATGTTGCCTGCCAAATATTTTTACAAACCGCCAAATTCAATATAAATTTGGCGGTTTGGGGTAAATGTCTATGTGTGGTATGGGCGGAGCGTCGGGCTGTCTACAGTATGTTGCCCAGCTGCTCTTTTATCTTCTCCAGCTCGTCCTTCATAACTACAACGAGCCGTTGTATGTCAACCTGGTTGGCCTTTGAGCCTATGGTGTTTATCTCGCGCCCCATCTCCTGGGCTATGAAGCCGAGCTTCTTGCCAGAGCCGTCTTCCTCGCGCATGGTGGTGCGGAAATAGTCTATGTGCTTCTGCAGGCGCACCTTCTCCTCGGTGATGTCGAGTTTCTCGAGGTAGTATATAAGCTCTTGTTCGAAGCGGTTCTCGTCGACGTTGGTTATTGCAAAGTCTGCCATATACTTGCGTATGCGTGTCTTGGCGGTCTCGATGCGCTGCTGTTCGTAGGCTGGTATCTCGCCAAGTTTCTGCTCTATCAGGTCGATGTGTTTGTCGAAGTCGCGCTGCAGCACAGCCCCCTCTTCCTGCCTGAAGCGGTCGGTGGCCTCTACGGCGGCGCGGACGGCGGCGGCGAGCTTCTCTATCGATTCGGGCTCCAGCTCTTTGTCTGACGAGACGTTCCACACGTCGCCCTGTGCCAGGATGCTGTCCATCAGGCGGTCAGTGGGCAGGTTCATCTGTCCGAGGAGCTCCGAGAGGGCTTTGTAGCGGCTTGTAATCAACTCGTTGTTGGGCGCGCCTGCAGCACTGTCGGCCACTTCTTCGCTAAGTATGAAGTCAATCTTGCCGCGCCCCAGCTGCGCCAGCATGGTGCGCAACTCGAAATCGAGGCTCCTGTATCGCGGAGGTATCTTTGTGTTGATATCCAGTTGCTTGCTGTTGAGGGTTTTTATCTCTATGTTGATTCGGAGCCCTTCTATTTCGCACTGCTCTTTGGCGTAGCCGGTCATTGATTTCATGGTATGGGGTGTTTATTTTAGTATCAGTTTCTCGAATTCGGGTGTAGCGTAGGTCTTGTACTCTCCGCCATCGTTGTAGATAAAATATACCGCCTGCACGTGTGAGTCGCCGCGGTGGTCGTCTATGAAGGCGCGGGCTTTGTCCAGCCCCATGACCATGAATGCGGTGGCCATGGCGTCGGCACGCCACGCGCAGCTGTCCACCACCGACACGCTGAGCAGCGTATGGGTCACGGGTCTGCCCGTGGCGGGGTCGATGGTGTGGGAGTATTTTGTCCCGTCTTTCTCGTAGTATTTTCGGTAGTTGCCCGATGTGACCACCGACAGGTTGCTAAGCCCTATAGCCTCTTCCACTTGAGGCGCGTCGAGGCTGTCATTCGCAGGACGTTCTATGCCCACGCTCCAGGGTCTGCCGTCGGCCTTGGCACCGCGTGCTATAATCTCGCCACCCATGTATATGAGGTAGTTGCGCAGTCCCAGCGACGCGAAGAGACCGTCTATGAGGTCCACGGTCTCGCCCTGCGCTATGGCGTTCAGGTCCAGCTCGGTCGCCGGATGCGGTTTTCTTAGCCGCATGAGCCGTTTCCCGTCGGGCAGCGTCACGGTGTCTATATTCAGCTGTGCCGAGCCCGTGTAGCTCAGCAGACGGTCTATGGCGGTGTCGGTGATGTCGTCTCTGTTTTTGAAGCCGAAGCCCCAGGCGTTTACGAGGCCGCCCACGGTGCAGTCAAACGCGCCGCCCGTGTAGCGCCAAATCTCCAGCGAGTGGGTCAGCATGCTGGCCATAAGAGGGGTGACGGTGTCGGTGGTGTTGTCGTTCAGGCGGCGTATCAGCGAACCTTTGTTCCAAAGCGACGCCGTGAGGTCGAAGTCTCTGAGCAGCGAGTCCACCATGGGCTTCAGGTCTCGTCCGGCGCTGTCGTAGTATATGATGCTGTAGAACGACCCCTGCGCTTCGCCTGCTATATGCCGAGGCTGCTCTTGCCGGTGGCAGCCGCATAGCAGTGTGCCGGTAAGCGTCAGCGTTAATAATATATAAGGTGTTCTATGGTGACTCGCTATTCTCATTGTGTTATCTAAAAAGGCGTTTGTCCCGAATGGTGGAGGACAAACGCCTTGTGTTCTTGATGCTTGGGACAGCTCGGTCGTCGGTCTTATCGGGCAACAACCACCGTGTTGGACAGTTGTTTACCGCTCTGCAGCGTCACGTTGATGATGTAGCTGCCGTTGGTGAGGCTGCCAAGGTCGATGCTGTTAACGCCCGCCTCGTTGCTGAAAGCCACGCGCTGACCGGCCATGTTGTATACGGCTATCTGCTGCACTGTCTCGCTGCACACTATGTTGACATAGTTGCTGGCGGGGTTGGGGTAGATGTTGAATTCGGCGTTGGCGCTGTTGTCGATGCCCACGTTGGCGGTCACCGTCACATGCGTCTCGCCCGCGCATCCCGTCGAGCGGTTGGTGGCCGTTACCGATACGTCTTGGTTCTGAGCCACGTTGGGAATGGTGATGTGGTCCTCGGTCGACCCCGTGCTCCAGCGGTAGTTCACGTTCTCCTGGTCGCAGGTCACCGTCAGGTTGGCGGTCTCGCCCGGACGCACGTCGATGTCGCCGCCGATGTGGGGTTTAGGCGAAGCGTTGATGGTGAGGTTCAGCACCACGAAGCTGTCGCATACATCCACGTTCTTGCCCACCAGTATGGTGTCGATGGTCGTTCTGATGTAGGTCTTCGAACGGGCCGAGTCGATAATCAGGACATATTTGTCGCAGGTATCTTTCGTTAACGAGTTGTAGCTGCTTTTGTTAATCTGGAAGCGGATGTGCGATGTGCTGTCCACACACAAGCCGTTGGTGTAGAGCGGGAACGTGCGGGCGGTGTCGAAACTCCTGGTTATCTCGGTGGGCTGGGTGCCGGTAACAAACCTGTAGTAGGTTTTGTTGCAGGCCGTCACGGTGTCGTAGTGCTCTACGGCTGTGGGGGTGTTGATGGTGAGGTTGAGCGTCAGCACCGAGTCGCAGTCGGCTGTTTGCTCGTTCCTTGTCTGGTGCGTGCTCGCGGTGTAGGTCGTGCCCTTCCAAGTGTAGGTCGAGCAGGCCGTTACGTTATAGGTGTTGTATGCCGTGTCGCTCAGCTGCACCGTAAGGGTGACGATGCTGTCGCAGTGGCCAACGGTCTGCATCGTGTCGCAGTAAGTGCCGCTATGCGTGTAGGTTGTGCCATTCCATGTGAAAGTGCAGCCGCCGTGTATGGGGGTGGTGATGGTGTTCACAATGGTGCGGTTGACGGTAAGGTCGAGCACATACAACGTATCCCTGTTCGGGCTATAGTGCGTGGCGGCGGTGCTGTAGTTGTAGGTTACACCGTTGGCTGGCCACGTGTAGCTGTCGCACACTGTGGTGTCAAGTATCACATGATGGACGGATTTGCTCTGTGCCTGGCTTGCAAAAGGCATCAAAACAGCAGCAATCAGCATACATAATACTACTCTTTTCATCGTAATCTGAGGATTAGTTATTATTTTATTTTTTGTTTCTCTTTGGTTTAATATGTTGCTTTACAGATGAATATAGGCGTTGTTGCAGCGCGTGGTACTCATCATATCAACATGCAAAGATAGCATATTTTTTTGAATTGTGCGCCTTTATTATAATATTTACAGAAAAAAGTCGGTTTCCGGATGACGACGACGGGCTCTATGCTTTCAGTTTTTTGTAGCGTATGCGGTGGGGTGTGTCGTCGCCCAGGCGTTTGCGGCGGTTCTCCTCGTAGTCGGTGTAGCCGCCCTCGAAGAAGTACACCTGCGAGTCGCCCTCAAAGGCAAGTATATGTGTGCATATACGGTCCAGGAACCAGCGGTCGTGGCTGATTACCACGGCGCAGCCTGCAAAGTTCTCCAGGCCCTCCTCCAAGGCGCGCATCGTGTTGACGTCTATGTCGTTGGTGGGCTCGTCGAGCAGCAGCACGTTGGCCTCGCTCTTAAGCGTCAGCGCCAGGTGCAGGCGGTTGCGTTCGCCGCCGCTGAGCACCCCCACTTTCTTGCTCTGGTCGGTGCCCGTGAAGTTGAAGCGGCTTATGTAGGCGCGGCTGTTTACCAGGCGGCCGCCCACCTGCAGGTTCTCGTTACCGCCGCTAATCATCTCGTACACACTCTTCTCGGGGTCTATCTCGGCATGCTGCTGGTCTATGTAGCCTATCTTCACCGTCTCGCCAACCTCAAAGGTGCCGCTGTCGGGCTGCTCCAGCCCCATGATAAGGCGGAAGAGGGTCGTCTTGCCGCAGCCGTTGGGACCTATCACGCCCACTATGCCGGCGGGCGGCAGGCTGAAGGTGAGGTTCTCGTACAGCAGCTTGTCGCCGTAGGCCTTGCTCACCCCGTTCACCTCCAGCACCTTGTTGCCAAGGCGCGGACCATTGGGTATGAATATCTCCAGGTTCTGCTCTTTCTCCTTCACGTCCTCGTTAAGCAGGCGGTCGTAGGCCGACAGACGTGCTTTGCCCTTGGCCTGGCGTGCCTTGGGTGCCATGCGCACCCACTCCAGCTCGCGCTGCAGCGTCTTGCGGCGTTTGCTCTCCTGCTTCTCTTCCATGGCCAGTCGGGCGGTCTTCTGCTCCAGCCAGCTGCTGTAGTTGCCCTTCCACGGTATGCCCTCGCCGCGGTCCAGTTCCAGAATCCACCCTGCCACATGGTCGAGGAAGTAGCGGTCGTGCGTCACGGCTATCACGGTGCCTTTGTACTGCTGCAGGTGCTGCTCCAGCCAGTCTATGCTCTCGGCGTCGAGGTGGTTGGTGGGCTCGTCAAGCAGCAGTATGTCAGGCTCCTGCAGCAGCAGGCGGCACAGCGCCACCCTGCGGCGTTCGCCGCCTGAGAGGTTCTTGACGAGTTGGTCCTCGTCGGGGCAGCGCAGGGCGTCCATGGCGCGCTCCAGCTTCTGGTCGAGGTTCCATGCGTCGTGAGCCTCCAGCAGCTCGGTCAGCTCGCCCTGGCGGGCAATAAGCTTGTCAAAGTCGGCGTCGGGCTCGGCAAAGGCGTTGCTCACCTCGTCGTATTCCTTCAGCAGGTCGACGGTCTCCTGCACAGCCTCCTGCACCACCTCCTTCACGGTCTTGCTGTCGTCAAGCTTGGGCTCCTGCTCCAGGTAGCCCACACTGTAGCCTGGCGCGAAGACCACCTCGCCCTGGTAGTCCTTGTCAACTCCGGCTATTATCTTCATAAGGCTCGACTTGCCCGAGCCGTTGAGGCCTATGATGCCTATCTTGGCTCCGTAGAAGAACGACAGGTATATGTCTTTGAGAATTTGGCGCGATGGGGGTATGAGCTTGCCTACTCCCACCATCGAGAAGATGATTTTTTTGTCGTCGGCCATGGTGGTACAATATTATTTGGCAAGGTGGACACTGCTCCGGCATTGAGTCGGTAGGTGTGCACCCTGTCGTAGATTAGTTTTCGAATCGTATATCCTTGGTGTTGAGTTGAATCTCCGTCTTGCCTCTCCAGAAGTTCTCCTCCAGTTGGTAGCAGATGGCGAAGCGTTCGCCGGCCTTCACCCTGCCTATGTTCTCGCCCAGTTGGAAGCCTATGGCGGGGTACGAGTTCGACCGCTCGTCAACCTGTATCGGCGAGAACTTGAGGTGGTTGGTGCCCACCACGCGCGCGTAGCCCGTGTCCACCAGTCCCCTCGAGAGGAACACCGGCAGCGTGTTCTCGGGCCCGAAGGGCGCAAACTGCTTGAGGATGTTGAAGAACTTGCTGTTCAGGTGGCGCGAGAAGCTCAGCTCGGCGTCGATGATTATTTCCGGCACCATCTCCTCGCTGGGCAGCGTCTGCTGCACCACCTCCTCGAAACGGTCGATGAACTTATCCAGGTTCTCGGGCTTCAGCGACACACCCGCGGCGCATTTGTGGCCACCGAAGTGCTCCAGCAGGTCGCTGCACTGCTCCAGCGCGGCGTGTATGTCGA
>JAGCUZ010000016.1 GCA_017962615.1 Bacteroidales bacterium
CTTCAACCTTGAGCATGAGCGCTGCCTGCAGTTTGTGAAGAAAGCAGTCTCGGAGAGTATTGCAAAGTTCAAAATAGTGCTCACGCATCATGTGCCGACAGGACTATGCACCGCTCCTGAGTTCTGCGAAAGCCTTATAAACGGAGCCTTTACCGTGGAATTGGGCAACTACATCGCAGAGTCAGGCATTGACTACTGGATTTACGGACACTCGCATAGGAATATCGATGCACAGATTGGTGACACACGTATCCTTTCCAACCAGTTGGGTTACGTCTCTCATGGCGAACATAGAACTAATGGATTTGACCCAGGACGATACATTATATTATAATATGAAGAAAACAACGCTTATCATACTTTTCACTATCATGACTTTATCAGGCTTCGCACAAGAGGATTGGTGTGGCTTCGGCCGCTACAGGGCCGACAATGAACGCATCGTCGCCAGCGGCGAATTCCCCGAAGTGGTGTTCATGGGCAACTCCATCACGGAATACTGGGCGCTCTACAACCCCGAGTTCTTCAAGCAGCACAACTACTGCGGCAGGGGCATCGGCGGACAGACGTCGACGCAGATGCTGGCACGCTTCACGGCCGACGTGGTCAACCTGCACCCCAAGGCGGTGGTCATCATGGCCGGTACCAACGACGTGGCGCACAACCCCTACTGGGTGGAGCCCGACAAGGTGGTGGAGAACATCATAGCCATGTGCCAGCTGGCACGTGCCAACGACATCGTGCCACTCATCAGCTCTGTCGCACCGTGCGCCGCGTTCGTGTGGAACCCCGACATTTAGAACGCCGCACAGACCATCGTCGGCATCAACAAGCGTCTGCAAGCCTACGCCGATGCCAACGGTATCACCTATGTGGACTACCACTCTGCCCTCGCCGACAAGCACAACGGTCTCCCCAGGTCGCTCAGCGACGACGGCTGCCACCCCAAGCCCGACACATACTACGTCATGGAAAAGCAGATAATGGAGAGACTAAGGGAGTTATAAGTTGAAAGTTTCAATAGTACAATACAGAAAGACTGACTAGAGGACAGATGGAATACATTACTGAGAAACACAGGATATTCGTCATGGATAACGGCGAGGAGGTGGGGGGACGAATGCCACTGGCATTCGTCTCATTCCCCGAACGGGACGGCGTGTATGTCATCAACCACACGTATGTGGACGACCGCCTGCGCGGGCAGGGGATTGCGTCGGAGCTGGTGAGGAGGGCTGTAGAAGAGATTGAAAGCCGAGGTGGACAGATAACAGCCACATGCAGTTATGCACAGCTATGGTTGGCCAGGAACCGTGGCCGCGCCATCTCCAGTCCGCTCAGTTGCCCAATAAAATAAATAAAAACAATACGACAAACATAAAAAAACAACTACAAAATGAAAAGCACCAGCAAAATCATCGGTGGAATCGCCCTCGTGGCCTTCGGCATCGTCTGGGCCTTGGAGCTCCTCAACGTAATCCATATCAGCCTCGAAGGCTGGTGGACACTCTTCATCATCGTGCCTTGCTTTGTGAACATCTTCAGCGACCGCCACAAGGCCGGCGCCGTCATCGGCTTCGGCATCGGCATCCTGCTGCTATTGGCCGCACGCAACGTCATCCTTTGGGACGATATATGGAAGTATATGATCTGCCTCGTGGCCGTGGTATGGGGCGTTGCGATGCTGTTCTTCAACAAGAAGAATAGCTGCTGCCATTGCCACACCGTCAGCGAGGAGAAAACCATCGTCGTTGACGGCAACAAGATGCACAGGATCGACGTGAGTTTCAGCAAGCAGAACTACAGCTATAGCGGCCAGCGCTTCGAAGGCGCCGAGGTGCACACCAGCTTTGGCGCCGCCAGCCTCGACTTGCGAGACGCCGACATCATGGACGGCGCCGTTATAACCCTCGACTGCAGCTTCGGCGGCGTCGAGATATGCGTCGACAAAGACATCTATGTAAAAAATGACATCGACTCTACCTTCGCCGGCGTGGAGTGCAAATGCAACACCCAGCAAGCCGCCGGTGCCAAGACCCTCTGTATCAAAGGCCACTGCAACTTCGGCGGCGTCGAGATAAAGTAAAGGTTGATTCTATGAGTACCCACCTAAAACCATCCCGGCAAACAAACGAATAACCCGCATCCTTCGGCGGTCTCGGCCTCCTCTCCACAGTTCTCTTTTACTTAGAATAACCAACAAGCAACACAACGATTTACAAATAGCAACTGCATGATAATCCGCAAATCGACATTTGACGACATCGAGCTTATCCTCCGTATGTACGACCATTCGCGGGGCGTGATGCGTGCCGACGGCAACCACGAGCAGTGGGTGGGCTACCCCACTCACGAGGACGTGGAGGAAGACGTCGCAAGAGGGGTGTCGTATATCATTGAGGGCATGGGTACCTTTGCCCTTGTGCCCGGCGCCGAACCCACCTACGCCTATATCGACCATGGGCGCTGGCTCGACGAGCTCACCCCCTACTCCACCCTTCACCGGCTTGCCGCCTTGCCCGACAAACACGGCATTGCCGACATAGCCTTCGGCTACGCCAAGGCGCATTGCGACCACCTGCGGGCCGACACTCACCACAACAACCGACCGATGCACCACATACTCGACAAAGAAGGCTTCGTCTATTGCGGAGTCATCTATATGCCCGACGGCTCTCCACGCGACGCCTACGAGTGGTGGCGTAACCCGCCAAAGCTTAACTTTTAATAGATGAGGTCTATAATTGGCTTTCCTGCCATTTTGTCTTTGTCTCGACCATATTCCCATGCTGAAAGAGGACGCAATGCGGTGCATTGCAACCTGCTTACAATCGTAAAGATATCGTAATAAAGGCAAAAGAACTTAAAAGTATAAGGATTTACTCATGTTGACGTTTTCTCGAATGTGGAATTTATAAAACCCGACTTAATTGTTTCAAAATCTATAATAACGAACGGCGATGGCGACAATGCACATTGATGAAATAAAAGCAATCGCACGGCGTGCGCACAACAATGCCACCAAGCGTGAAGGCTTGTTCGATGCCATACAAAGCACCAACCGGGAGGTAGCGGTGCAATCGGCGTGGGCGTTGACCCATCTGCCGAAAGGCGACAACGAACATATCGCCCGGCACCGCGAGGCGTTGGTCGTGCTGGCCACCACCACCCACGATACCTCGCTGCGACGCATCACTATGGCTCTTCTCGAACGGCTCGACTGGCAAAGTATTGAAGTGGACGACACCCCGGCCTACTACATCACCCTGCTCGATTTCTGCTTTGAATATATGATGAGGGCCGACGAACCCTACGGCGTGCGGTCGCTGTGTATGAAACTGGCCTATAAGATTAGTCAACCCTATCCCGAGTTGTTGGGCGAACTGCGACAAAGTCTGCTCCTGATCGAACCGTCTGAGCTGGGCGCCGGAGTTCGTCACACTCGCAACAAATTACTAAAACTCATATCACAATGATTCAATACAACTTTGACGAGCCGATTGAACGGCGTGGAACAGATTGTTTTAAGTGGGATGCCCTGCAGTCCATGTACGGAAATGCCGAACTGCTGCCCATGTGGGTGGCCGATATGGACTTCCGTTCGCCCGACTTCGTGCTCGACGCCATACGCCGCCGCTGCGAGCACCCCGTGCTGGGCTACACCATGCCCTCCGACGCTTACTGGCAGGCGGTAACCGCATGGCTGCAAAAACATTACAACATCACAACCGACAAGGGTAACCTGCATTTTATCCCCGGCATCGTCGCGGGCATAGCCTATGCCTTGCTCTGCCTCACACAGCCTGGCGACAAGGTGCTGGTGACCACACCGGTATACCCTCCATTCCTCAACCTGCCGAAGGATAGCGGCCGCACCCTCATAACCAGTCCGCTAAAAATAACAAACGGTCGCTTTGAGATAGACTTCGACGACTTCGAGAGCCGCGCCGTAGGCTGCAAGCTCCTAATCCTCAGCAATCCCCACAACCCCGCAGGTACCATCTGGGGCACCGAGGTGCTGCGCCGCATTGCCGACATCTGCGAGCGTCACAACGTGCTCGTCATCAGCGACGAGATTCACGCCGACCTCACCCTGCCGCCCCACCGCCACGTGAGCTACAGCACCGTGAGCGAAGCCGCCGCACGCCACAGCCTCACCTTCATGGCCCCCAGCAAGACCTTCAACATCGCCGGTCTCGGCAGCTCAGTGTGCTATATAGCCAACGACGACCTGCGCCGCCGCTTCTTCGGCTGGCTCGACGCCCTCGGCGTGGCCGGAGGCAACATCTTCGCCTTCACCGCCGCCGAGGCAGCCTTCAGCCACGGCGAGGAATGGCTCAGTCAGATGTTGGAATATTTAAGCGAAAACGTGAAGACTCTCGGCCTGTTCCTAAAGGACAGAATGCCCAAAGTCAAAGCCGTACTCCCCGAAGCCTCCTACCTCGCATGGCTCGACTTCAGCGACTACGGTCTCACCCACGAGCAGCTGAAAGACAAACTCATCAACGAAGCCCAAGTAGCCTTGAACGACGGCACAACCTTCGGCGGAGCCGCCTACGAATGCTGTTTCCGCCTCAACCTCGGATGTCCCCGCCAGATGCTGCTCGACGCCCTCAACCGCATAGCCGACTCAATCTCCTAAAATAAAATGAACGAAACAAGCAATACACGAAAACATTGGATTGACAACCTGCGCTGGACCACGGTGCTGCTAGTACTCTTCTACCACGTCATCTATTTCTACAACAACAAAGGCGTCTTTGGCGGCATTGGCGGTTTCGGCGACGGACCGCAGTACCAGGATGTCGTCATGTACATCCTCTACCCCTGGTTCATGCCTCTGCTCTTCCTGCTTGCTGGCGTCAGTGCACGCTACGCCCTGCAGAACCGCAGCGGCAGGGAATGGCTCAAGGTCCGCACCCGCAAGCTGCTTGTGCCCGCCACCATCGGTCTGCTGGTGTTCCAGTGGATGACAGGCTACTTCAACACCCACGTGGCAGGCAACGACGTGCTTGCCGCCGTGCCACAGCCCGTCAAGTACATTCTCTGGGCCGTCAGCGGCATCGGTCCCCTGTGGTTCATCCAGGACCTCTGGATCTTCTCGCTTATACTGCTTCTTATACGTAAGATTGATGCTAAAGACCGCCTCTACAACTGGTGCGGCAAGCTCGGCACCGTATGGATTATCTTATTGGGCGTCCTCTTCTGGCTCGGCGAGCGCACCCTCGTCTTCAACCCTCGTCCCGAGAGCCTCGACGGCCTTTGGAACCTCTACAAGCCCGTCTTCTACCTCATTCCCTTCCTGCTGGGCTACTACATATTCTCGCGCACCGAGGTACAGGATACTCTAGGCAAAGCTTGGATAACGCTTATGGCCATAGCCGTTGTTTGCGGGGCACTGCTTACCGTCACCACTTTCGGCCAAAACAACACCGTCCCGCAATATATGAACGCTCCCCTCAACTGCCTCTACGGCTGGTTTATGTGCCTCGCCATGATGGGATGGTTCAAGGCCAGGTTCGACACGACCAACGCCTTCGCCGCCTATATGACCCGTTCCAGCTTCGGCCTCTACATAGTCCACTACCTCGTCGTTGCCAGCCTCGGCTACATGATGAAAGTCTACACGACCCTGCCCCCTGTAGCCATGTACCTCATCCTCATCGTCGCCGTCTTCACCCTCTCGCCGCTGCTCTACGAGGTCATCCGCCGCATACCTTTCCTGCGCTGGTGTGTGCTGGGTGTCAATGGAAAAGGGAAATAATCTTTGGCAGGAATCGTTTTACAACACCAACGCATGAACACACTACAGGAACAACCCAAAGATTACCGCACAATTGAGAGCGACCGTCTGCTACTGCGCCCGTGGCGCGACGACGATGCCGCCACGCTGTTCAAATACGCCTCAGACCCCGACGTGGGGCCCCGTGCAGGCTGGCCGCCACACAAAAGCGTCGAGGAAAGCCTCGAGATTATACGCACCCTCTTCAACAACGACACCAACTGGGCCATAGTGCTCAAGGTAAAGGGCGAAGTCGTCGGAGCCATAGGCTACGGTCCCTCGTGCGAGTGCAACCTGCCCGCACGCGAGGGCGAGCCCCTCTGCGGCTACTGGGTGGGCAAGCCCTATTGGAACCGAGGCATCTGCACCGAAGCCCTCGGCCTCATGCTCGACCACATACGCCGCACCACCGCCATAACGTCGCTTATCAGCGGCCACTTCGTCGACAACCCCGCCTCGGGGCGCGTCATGGAGAAATGCGGCTTCAAGCCCACCGGCGAGACCTGCATCGACGAGAGCCAGTACCAAGGCGCAAACCGTCCCATACGCGTGCTGCGACTAACCCTCATCGAGCAATGAACCCCGTAAGCCTACGCCTCCTCAACCAGCAGCTGGCCGCGCCGCAGTTCTCCGACCCCGCCGAGGTGGTCGACTACCTCGGTGCCCTCCAGGCTCAGGAGTACCGCCTAATGCGGTGGGGCGTAGCCATGCGCACACGCAAGCCTTCGGCCGAAGCCTTCGGGCAGGCCTACGACGACGGACGCATCATCCGCCTGCACCTGATGCGCGGCACCTGGCAGCTCGTGTCGGCCGCCGACTACTGGCCTCTGCTCGGGCTGTGCGGCACCAAAGCCCTCTCGGTAATCAAAGGGTGGATGAGCAGCAACAAGATAAGCATCCCCGACGATGAGGCGCGCCGCATTGGCGACATCCTCGCACAGACCGCAGCCGACCGCGGCAGCGTGACCAAAGAAGACTTCGTCGAGGCTCTTGCCGCCAAAGGCATCGTCATGGACGACCACCGACTCTCCTACCACATACGCTTCGCCGAGCTCTCAGGCACCCTCTGCAACGGCAACCTGCTGCCGTACAAAGCCACCTACGCCCTCACCGCCCACAAGGTCGGTCCCTCCTGCCCCACCGACCGCGACGAGACCCTTGCCATGCTCACGAGCAAGTATTTCCGCAGCCGTCAGCCTGCCACGCTCGAAGACTACATGTGGTGGTCGGGACTCAACATGCGCGACTGCCGCCGAGGTATCGAGATGCTTGGCGGCTACCTGCACCGCGTCACATGGGGCGGACGCGAGTTCTACCTCACCGACGACTGCCGCACACGCGGCCTACGCCACGGCTCCTACCTCTTCCTGCCGCCCTACGACGAATACCTCATCGGCTACAAAAGCCGCGACATAGTGCTCGAGCCGCAGCACAGCCACATGGCCCACAACAACAGCGGCAACTTCAAGCCCATAATAGCCCTCGACGGCGTCGTCTGCGGCAACTGGGCGCCCTTCAGCGAGGAGTGCCGCGCCGAGTTCTTCCTCGGCGACCACGACCCCGCAGCGCCCCTCAAGGAATGGACCCGCTACAGGAACTTCCTCCGCACATACTGACCCGAGGTCTTCTTTAAGCCAACACCGACAACGTTTTGCCATGAATAGTCAAGATCAAGTATTGCTCTTTATCCATAATTACAACAAAAATCATCTCTTCCTCGTTTATATTGTAATCAACCGTTGGCAAAAGACCGATGGGGACATTATCACATTGACATGACAAGGAAACGTGGTTGCGATGGAACCGACCACAAAAGGGACAACTATGCAAAAGTCAAAATTGATAATCGCAATGCTAACCACCGTACTGCTGTTCGGCGGCTGCGGGCTGGTGAAGGTCTGCATCGAGAAACCCAGCGACATCGCCAACGCACACAAGTACACCGACCAAAGGCCGCTGACTGCCGACGGCCTGAAACATCTTATGATGGACGACACAACGCACTACAAGGTGGTGATCTTCTACAGCCACTGCTGCGGCCCCTGCCAGGAGCAGATGAAACTCGTCTTCAACCAGCTCTACAACGCCGACACAGCACACGTGCGCTGGTATTTCGTGCTGGAGAACTGCGCGTCGTTGAAATACGACAACACCAAGTACCTCAAGCGCTACGGTATCGAAACACCCTATATGTACTACCTCCGCGACGACGACACGCGCTTCTGCACCGGCGCCGACGACCGTTATCTCAACATCGCCCAGTATGTATTTGACAGCCTGTTCGAGTTGGAGGATGTCATCGACGGCATACCCTGCATGTTCGTGGTCAACCCGCAGGGCAAGCTAAAACTGGAGTACCGCCAATATGCCAACAAGATGGTGGTTGCCAACTACGACCGTCTGTACGAACTGCTCTATAAAGAGATCTACCCTGAGCTGGTGCCACAGGAGCATCCCCTTCGTGTGCAGGACCTTGACTTCAACCGCCGCGACACCTCCGACTGGTCTACCTTCGGCAGCTACACCCGCAAGCCCCGCGTCTGCACCCCCGAGGGATGCTTTTAGATGAACTACAATTAACACACTTAAACAATGAAAAAAGCAATCGTAATGCTGGCCGCCGTGCTGGCAATCGGCGCGGCAAGCGCACAAAATGGAATATACAGGGTGACAAACCAAAACGAGTTGGCTACTGCCACCGTCAAGCATAACCTACGCTCCTCTATGACGATATCGTACACCGAAGACGAGGAAAGCGAACATGCTGGGATGCAGCCCAAGGAACCCGACACAGCGGAAGCGATGAACGTCTTGGCGGAATGGCTGATGATGCAAACAAGCAACGCGGAGCAACGAGCCATCACAGGCGCAATCCCCGCACAGGTGTTTGTGGACGGAAACGCCGTCACGCTCACCGACGACCGCGGCGACACCATCCAATCCTATGCCGTCAAGGAAATCCGCGGGAGCGAGTCCAAAAGGGAATTCGTCTGCGCCGACGGCACGGTCATCAAACTCCTCAACGTCGGAAACGACCGCTACATACTGCAGGTGCCGAAGATGGAAAAGATAGAACTGAAGAAGATAAAGTAACAACAAACACACCCAACATGAAACACCACATCATCAAATTCCTCGCCGCCCTCACTTTGAGCGCGATGCTGCTGACGGGCTGCGGGAATAAGGCTGCGGAGAGCAAGCCTTACGAACCCGAAGGCTCAATGGGGTTGGAGGAACTGGCTGCTATCGCGCAGGATACGGCACACTACCGCGCCATCATCTTCATCAGCCCTTACTGCTACGGCTGCCGCCAGTCGATGTCGTACACACTGCCCGCCGTCGAGGCGATGGACACCGCGCTGTGGCGCGTCTATTATCTTATCGTCGAGGACATCACCGACTCCGCCCATTGGCAGGAGGTGGTGGGCGATATGGCAGACATCGGGGCGCGACGCGAGTGGATTCATCATTGGCGCAAGCCTACCGACGGCTACGGCTACCCGGCGGCTCTCGCCCTCTTCCACAACCACCATCCCGTGACGACCAGCGACGGCCGCATCCCGCTCGAACTGCTCATCGACACCAACAACTACCTTGCCATCAATCGCTGCATCGCGAAGGAGAACAAGGACAGCGTATGGTACGAGCCGCAGAGCCTCTATATTGACAACGTGACAACCTACACTGACTACTCCGTCGACTACGGCGGCTACTCCGTCATTTCCACCGGCCGCCCTGTCCCCGAGGAGCATGTCGTTGTGTTGGAAAGATAATTTGTATCATCAAAAACACCTCCAACATGCAACACCACATCATCAAATCCCTCGCCGCAATGTTATAAATTTCAGTAAATAATCTGGCTCATTCCTGCGATAGGCGCACCCGCGCCTGTCGTGGCCTTTTTCTCTTTTTCTTTCCTCACTGAATAGTTTGAAATTTCCAAACAAACAACGGCCAAAATGTTTAACAAAAAATTTCAAATCTATGCATTACCAATTCAAACAAGACCTTGCCTTGGCCTATTTCGACGGCTGTAGCAAGAAAACCGCGAGCCGCCTCCTCGCCCGTGAAATCAACCTCACCCCCGGCCTCCTCGACTTCCTCCGCCCCACCGGCTACCGCCCCACCCAAAAACGCCCCCCCCGCCAACTCCAAATCCTCTTCTCCTTCCTC